>UQQZ01000035.1 GCA_900543305.1 uncultured Oscillospiraceae bacterium | reverse complement strand
CAAGCTGAATATGAGGGTTCGATTCCCTTCGCCCGCTCCAGCAGCGTGACGCTGCATTCAAGAAACGCACTTCACTTTGTGGAGTGCGTTTCTTTTTTTACCCGCGTTTCCGGCGTGGTTTCATTTTTGTCCAGTCAGCACAAATTGCGCCTGAACGCTGTCGCGTTCGGGCGCCTTTTTTATTGTCAATGCACCCAGAAACGCATTTCCCCTTTGCGGAGTGCGTTTTTTGTTATATCGCTGGCTTTTTGGACGACCATCACACAGGGGGTAAATCCAACCCTTGCGCCATGTAGTGCCAGGTCCGGATGTATGCTTTTCCAGAATTTTTTCTGGATACGTTAACTCTTTCAGTGTACAAAGCCGCTGCCATCCTGACAAATTGCACCCATAGAACAACTAACTTGTGGATATTGTCGTCACGGTCAACCTCAGATCAGGCCCCCGATTCAGGAAAAAAGAAAGCTTTCATTTGCCGCTGGCGATAGGTTCGATGATATGCGACTCCCAAAAACAAACAGGCGACCATCCATCCTAAAGGAAACGCCAAATAGATGCTCCAATATCCAATCCAGCCAGGCAACAAAAATACTGCCAGAATACGTGGGATAAGTTCGGCGAAACTGGAAAGCATGGGAATGAAAGAGTTTCCCATTCCTTGGAGACCCGAGCGATATAGACACAAAAAATTTAAAACTGGAAGAAAACAGGCAGTAACAATTAAATTTTGGCTTCCGTAAAGGAGAATTTTTTCTTGTTCTTCAGGCGCACCTGTGACAAGAAGGCCAATTAATGGCCGAGAAAAAAGAATGGCAACTACTGCGAAAGGAACAGCACAAAACCAGGTGGCTCGACCAGCAGTCTTCAATCCCTCTTTGATACGGACCAGTTTGCCGGCCCCATAATTCTGTGCGGAATAAGTGGCAAAGGCATTATCCAAGGCTCCTGTAGCCACCGTAAGAAACTCCAGATATTTTTGGGCGGCTGTATTGCCGGCAATAAATAGTGTCCCGTAGTTGTTGATCCCCCGCTGAACTAGAAGTCCTCCCACATTAATTACCGCATTGCGCAAAGCAGCAGGCACCCCCAGGCGAAGCAATTCCTTTGCGGTGGCAGCACTCCCACCGAAGGCACAAAAGGAAACCTTCAATTCTTCCACTGACCAAAGACAGCGCATACCATACAAAAAGGCAATACATTGGGCAATAACTGTACCAACTGCAACTCCCTTGATTCCCCAATGAAACCCTGCTACAAACAGAATATCCAGCGCCGCATTGCACAAACTGGAAATCACCATAGCTATAAAGGCATCCCTGCTATTGCCCAGAGATCGCAGGAGAGCGGCAACCAAATTATAAGCGATTACAGCTGGAGTACCAGCGAAAATCCAACGAAGGTAGATAAGAGCAAACGGACGAATATCGGCTGGGGTATTCATTAGAGACAGAACCGGTTGAGAAGCGAGGAAACTTCCTCCTGTCAAAACAACTGCCAAACCGGCAGACAACAAGGCCGCCACAGCCACTGTTTGCCCCAACCCTTTCCAATCTTTTTTCCCAAATCGTTGGGCAAACAGAATACCAAATCCCTCTGTAAACCCCAACACAATACTGGTAATAATCCAGGTGAAAGAACTGGCAGAGCCTACCGCCGCAAACCCCTGAGCACCCACCAACTTTCCCATAACACCAGCGTCTACCATACTGTACAGCAGCTGAAAAATATTTCCCAAACAGGAGGGGATCGCATAAGAAACCAAAAGTCTCAAAGGAGCACCGGTAGTCATATCCCTGGATTTTTTCATGGAGATCCTCCGTTCTTTTGCATGCTTTAAAAAACAGCGCTTAAAACCCTTGACAAATTATAACTCTCCCCCTGTTCCCATATCAAGATATGAATTCTCCCATCCGGCAAGTATCTCACTGTCAATTTTGGATTTAATCTGCTGGGCTGATCCCTGCAAACATCGTTCCGAACTGATCCCACTACTGAAACAATCGGTTATAAAACGATTCCTCGAAGGAACTGTTCCAGCACCCATCTTATCCTACACTATATAAAAATTATTTACAAAGGCACAAATGCGTGGTAAGATGAAAAAAACCTATCTACCTGTGCCTAACCGCACCAAAAGGAGAATGTTCGTGGGATATTGTGAAGCGCTGGGCCTTCGGCCGTCGGACCCCTCTTTCCACTCCGGATCCCCTTTGACCCTGGACGGAAAAGAAGCTCTCCCCCTAGGCAATTACGATGTCTATGAGGACAGATCCACCTTGATCAACCGCTTGTATTATGTGGTTTCGGAATTTGACGGAAAAATGCTCCACTGCCGGATTTACTACGAGGAAAATATATTTTCCAAAAACACCCAGGGAGATTTGGAATTGCGGGAAACTTCCTTCCACGCCCAGCCCTCCCTCGAATAAAGTCAGGCCGTCTCACCGGCCAAAAAAGTCCCATACCCAGATGGACAGGGTATGGGACTTTTTCCAGTTCACACAGGGCAGCATTCAATCGGGCTCTCCCAAAACGTCCCAGGGGGTGATCATCCCCAGAAGCCGTTCTCCAGGACAGCCGTGCTCCGTAATGAAGATCACGGAAACCCGCTTGTTTTTCCCCTTCACTTTTTCAAACTTTTGCCGGACAGAAATGTAGCTCTCATCCTGGGGAACAAATTCGTAATGCTCCCGGTGCTCGTTTACCTCAATATACCGGCCCAGATCCGCCACGGTCATTTCAGGTTTGATGCATTTCCCTCCGGTACGAAGCACATACTGGAACACGGTACCCACACTGAACACGCCGCAAAATTCCCCATCCCGCATGACGGGAATATGGGAATAGCCGTTTTTCTCCATGACCTCCATCAACCGCAAAACCTTTTGATGGAGATGGGCTTTCATGACCTGATCTCCTTTGGTGGCATATTCCAACGCCAGAGGCGGACGTTTCACAAATTCCAAAACTTCCTTCAAAGCAGCCACCACCGGGGCAGACGGCTCCACGATGGGTTCTCCGTCCAGATTGGCGCTGTGGGTGATCAGGTTGCGGATTTCCCGGCAAGTCTCCAGCTTATCCCGCACCGGCCCGCTCTCTACATCCTTGATAAATTCAAACACCACACTGGAATAGTGGCGCCTGGCATTGCGATATTTGTCCTCCAGCACGTCTTCCACCTGTTTGTACAAATCGAGAAATTCATCGATCCGACTTTCTTGCCGCTGCTCCTGTTCCATCCGTCACGCCTCCTTACCATGCAGCGTTTCCGTCCCGGCCCATTCTTCCCGCAACAGGGAAAACACCACATCGTCGTAAATGATCCCTCCGTACCCCTTGACTGCCCGCCGTAAAGTGCCTTCCTTTACAAATCCCAGCTTTTCCAGAACCCTCTCCGATCCCCGGTTTCCCGAAAACACCCGGGCTGAAACCACCTCAACCTGCAACACTTCAAAAGCGTAGGGCAGCAGGCTTCGAAGGGCCTCCGTCATCAATCCCTGTCCCGCAAAGGATTCCCCCAAAAAGTATTCCAAGGTGGTGGAGGGCACACCGTGGCGCAGCCTGTCTTTGGAAAGCCACACCGCTCCCACCAGAGTGCCGGTTTTCCTGTCCTCCAGGTAGAACGCCCGATCCGACAAGAGATCTTCCTGAACTTGCCGGTCCGATTCCTCTCGAGACGCCTCTTCCATGGCGTTGTACCGCAAAATATAGGGGCTGTTGCGCAGCTGAAAATACGCTTCCTGGTCTTCCTCCCTGGCCTTGCGCACAATCAACCGGGCAGTAACTACCGGGAACCTCACAGCAATTCCTCCGAGGGCAGAGCTTTTACCTGGCCCAGCAGCTGTTCTCCATCCCGGACCACCGCCTGCCGAAAACTTTCCCGGAAACTGCGCAGTGCCTTGATATCCTCAATCAGCTCATCCCGCTCCTGTTCCAATTCCTGACACACTCTGCGCTGGCGTTCTTCCGCCGGACGGGAAACCAGCTCCTTCCGGGCTTCCTCCAGCTGTCGGGAAAGTTCTTCTCCCGACTTTTGGGCGGCTTCCAGCGCCTCCTGAAGCCGGGTGTTTTCCTCTTTGAGCCGTTGGGCCTCCCGGGCCGCCTGTTCCTCCTCCCGGCAGTCCTCCTCCACGCTGGCCTTCAGCGCCTCTAAAAACGTATCCACCTGCTCCGCCAGATACCACTTGCCCCGACTGCGAAACTGCACCCCTTCCAGGGTCTGTTTTGTCAAATCCATCTCAAGCTTTCTCCTTCCAGAGCCTTTCGGCGGTTTTATAGAATTCTGCCCGGCTGAATAACCCGTTCAGGGCCTGTAACAGCCCGTTGGTGGACAGCCGTTCCGGCAGATGCAGTTCCTTTTGCAGTTCCTTTCTCCGGCGGGCACTGTCCGGTCCCCCGGTCAGACCCCATTGATACAGGTCCCCCTTGGTCAGGGGCGGCCCCTGGACAGCCCGTACTTCTTCCCCTTCCACAGTGGCCCCGGCCCGCTCCAGCACGTCTCGGAGGGTTTCCAGGTCCATTCCTTCCACCCCCAGCTTTCCTTCCTTGGAGGGGGCGGATTTGCGCCGTTCTTTCCCGTACACGTCGGGAATATACCCATGTTTCAATTGCTCCGGAGGAATGCAGGAGGTCAGCTTGTGACGGATCAGGAACCCCGCTCCGTCACTGTCCGTAAGGACAATCAATCCCCGTTTCCGGGCCAACTCCCGCAGGTATTGGAGCTTTTCCCGGTCCCGAAATATGCTGAACCCCTCCGTCTCCACAATGAGCCCATCCACCAGGGAAGAAAGTTTTGCCTTGTCGTAGCGCCCTTCCACCACGATGGCTTCCTTCACCCGGATCAAGAGGCATCCCCCTTGGCAGCCATGAGCAATTTGGCCACCAATTCGTCCAGGACAATCCTGGCGTCCAGACGGGATCCCTTCAAGGCCAGGTCTGCTTCCAGCAACAGGTGGAGACTGTTGCGCAAGGCCTTTTGAGACAGATTCCGGGCATTGCGCTGGGCATTGCGCAGCCGAAATTCCCGCCCCTTGTACTCCCCATATTGGGCGGCATCCTCGTAGGTGCCCCCCTTTTCCTGGGCTACCCGCACCCGGTACATATCCACATAGGAGGAAGCCAAAGCTCCTAAAATGGCAACCGGCTCTTCATTTTGGTAAAACAGCTGCTCCAGCAGCCCATAGGCCTTTTCGTAATCTCCTCCGATCAGCGCTCCTGCCAAAAGAAAGACCGTGGTTTCCGTGGTCTTGGGCACCAGTTCCTCGATCATTCCCAAGGTGATTTCTGGCGTTCCTTCTCCGCAGCTTCCCAGGGCGTAGGCGCAGAGCTTTTCCAGCTCATTGCGCAGGCCCGTCACATCCAGCCCTGCATACTCTACCAGCTTGCCCGCGTTTTGCCGGGACAGGGTACAGCCGGATTTTTCCGCCTCCCGCTGGAGCATTCGCTGCAGCTCGGATACACTTCGCCTGCCGCACTGGACCACCGTTCCCCTGGCTTCCCCTTGCTTTAAAAACTTCCGCCATTTGGCAGACTTTTTCCCCTCAAAATCCAGGGTGGGATACCAAAAGACCAAAGTGGTGCTTTCGGGGCAAAGCTCCCACAGCTCATAAAGCTTTTCCAGCTCCTGGGCGTTCTTGGTCTCCACATCAAAATCCGCTACCGAAACGCATTTTCGATCGGCGAAAAAGGGCAAGGCCTGGGCCGCGTCTCCAATTTTGTCCACCGACGCTTCGTCTGTGAAGGTCTGATTGTTAAACTCCGGAAAGGCGTCCCCTGCCGCTTTTTTGATCAGCTGTTGGGAAAGCCGGCGCACCAGATACTTTTCCTCTCCCGCAATCACGAAAAGTCCTTCCAGCTCCCCTTCGGCAATCTGTTTTTTCAACCCGTTTTCGTCCACGGATGGCATCAGCCTTCCCTCCTTGCTTGCACCCGGCCCCCGGGCAGAATCTCCACCGCCACCGAATAGGTGTCTACCGGCAGCACCAGGCTTTCCCCCTCCTGGGGAAATTGAGTGATTTCCTCTATTATAGCATCGGTCTGCCAAACAGTAAATGAGGAATTTACCAGGCTCTTTTCCAAACAGGTGACCAAAATCTCACACTGCTGCTTTTGGGCCTTTTCCCACTCCACCAGAACTTCCACCCCATACAGGTTCAGCCGCACTCCCTCCCACCGAGGCAGTACTTCCGCCGTCACACCGGGCAGGGCCTGAAAGGTGTCCCCACCTTCCAGATACAGCGCTTCCGGGGCCTCCTCCAAGGATTGATCCCGATAGGTCCCCTGGGGCAGAACCAGCTGCCGTGTTCCATATTTCTCCAAAACCTGGGCTGCCCCTTCCAGGACATCGGCGTCCTGCATGGGCAGGCAGAGGGTTTCCACCGACCTGACACCCCGGCGGTTTAACACCTCCGTCACCGTTCCCGTCTGGTAACCGCCCAGAGAAAGCACCGCTGCCCGATCTTGGGACACCAACACCACACAGGAAGCTCCGCCGGATTCCGGCACCACCAAGGTAAAGGCCCGCCGGTAACCCACGTCCATTTGCCAGCTCCACAACAGAATTCCCCCACCGCAGATCACCGCAACACCCCGCCGGACCCACCTGGCTTTTCCTCCTCCCAGAGAAGCCACGGCCAACCCCAGCAGCAGAACTAAAACGCCCAGCACCGTCATCAGGGGAGCCCAACGGTCCACGGCCCAAAACATTCCCTTTCCCTGAGCCAGGAAGGCGCCTGTCTCCAAAAACAGCCGGGAAACCCATCCTGCTGCCCACAGGAAAGGTTCACACAAAGGCGCCAACGGAGGGCAAACCGCCAGCATCAATCCCCCAAAGGACAAATAGAGCAGCAATGTACCGGGAAGCACCACCAGCAGATTGGCCAGGGGAAGCAACAGGGAAAACCCCCGGAAGGAAGCCATCTGAACGGAAAATGTTCCCAAGGTGGCAGACCCTGTCAAAGCCAAAGAAGAAGCGATTCCCCTCCAAGGACCACGGCGGGAAAGACCTCGTTTCCCCAGCAGCATTCCATACAGGGGCCGGTACGCCAGCAGAATTCCCAAGGTGGCCAGCACCGAAAGGGCAAAGCCCATGTCCCCGCCGGAAAAGGGATCTCCCAGGCACACCAGCAGCACCGCCAGCCCCAGGGAATTGAGACTGTCCGCAGGACGGCCGAAGGAATCCGCCACCAGAATGACTCCATACATGGCGGCTCCCCGGCAGGCAGAAGGGGAAAAGCCCGTCAAGGCCAGGAAAACAAAGAGCACCAAACCGGTCAGCAAATTGCGCACCGCCTTCACGGCGGCGGTTCTCCGGAAGAGCAGGTGCAGAAAGCCTGCCAGAGCTGTCATGTGCAGACCGGAAACCACCAGGATGTGGGACACGCCCAATTGCCGGAAATTGCTGATATCCTCCTGGGAAAGGCGGCTGTTGTCTCCCAGTGCAATGGCCCGGATGAGCCCGGCCTCCCGCTGGGGCAACCGCTGATCCAATTCCCGGCCCAGCCGGTGACGGAGCCTTGCCAGCAATTCCCACAGGGGCGTCACCGGATCCTCCACCACCTGGACCCCTTCATACTGGACCAAGGTCGCCCCCAGGGAAATGCCGTCTGCCAACCGGGAATTCCGCAGGGAAAACAGGCCGCCGCTGTAATCAAAGGCGTAGAACCGGACGTCACATTCCACCCAATCCCCCGGCTGACAGGACAGAGGCAAGGAAGCAGAGAGCCGCAGGGTAAAGGGGTCCGTTTCCTGTAAGGTTTCTTCCCCCGCGGGATCTCCCAAGCCTTCCACCCGGATGGAATAGTAATAGGTATGATACTGCTCCCGGGGATACTCCAACACTTGCCCCCAGATGGTTCTGGTTTGACCATCCAGCTCCCAGCAAGGGGACACTCGGTTCCAGGCATTTTGGTAGGAAAGGAGCATTGCCCCGATGGCCAAGAAAACCCAAAATCCTCCCAAAAACGCGCAAAGAGCCCCCGGCTTTTGCACCGGAAGCTCTTTTTCACAGGAGATTCTCCTGCTCCGCCCGTACAAGGATACTCCCACCCAGGCGATTCCGCATATGGCGGCCAATCCCAGGCATAGCGCCGCCAGGGGCCAGGAAAATTCCGGTCCCAACGCGGCGGCCAGCACCAAGGCCGCATACACGGAAAACCCCACCAGGGCCAGAGGACGGGCCATGCTTTATTTGAAGAACAAAGGCAGCGGCTCCAGATAGATAATGTCTGTCCGGTCCTTGGCATCGCCTTCCGCCAGCACGCAGGCTTTGCCCACCACCTTGGCGCCGATGGAATGGAGCAGTTCCTCCATGGCAGCCAGGGACTCACCGGTGGAGATCACATCGTCCACAATGAGAACGCGCTTATCCTTCAGATTTTCACAGTCCGCCTTGGACAGGTACAATTTCTGCACATGGTCCGTGGTGATGGACTTCACTTCCACATGGATGGGATCTTCCATATAGGCTTTGACCCCTTTTCTGGCAACCACATAATCCCGGCATCCAATGCGGGCCATCTCATAGGCCAGGGGAATCCCTTTGGATTCCGCGGTGACGATCACATCGTGCTCCGGGCATTTTTCCATGAGAGCCTTGGCGGTCTTCTCCGTGATCTCCACGTCGCTGAACATCACGAAGCCTGCAATGTCCATGTGGTCGTCAATAGGGCAAATGGGAAGTTCCCGTTCGCATCCGGCAATATTGATTTTGTACACGTCTCCCATAATAGGGCCTCCTTATTCTCTCCCTTTCACCCTTTCTTGAAAGAAAGGATCAAAGAACTTTTACTTCGCGGCGTTTCTTTTCAGCTTCCTCATGCCTCGCTCCTCGCGATGGAGGATTTCTCCCGGGGGAGATTATTTTTCCTCCGTGGGGGGGAAGGGAGGCCAGCCCATTTTCCGTTTGCCCAGCAAGTGGAAATGGAGATGCTGCACGCTCTGCATCCCATCCCGACCACAGTTGTTCACCAGACGGAACCCGTTCTCCAAGCCCATTTCCTGAGCGATTTTGGGAACCGTCTCAAAAATATGAGCCACCACGCCGCTGTTTTCCGGCGTGATCTCCATGGCGGAGGCGATGTGCTCCTTGGGAATAATCAGCACATGGACAGGGGCTTGGGGATCCTGGTCGCAGAAGGCGATCAACTGGTCATCCTCATACACGGTCTTAGAGGGAATCTGTCCCTGGGCAATTTTGCAGAAAATACAGTCAGTCATGGTCAGAACTCCTTTCAAAGGTAATGATATGTGTCACGGGCTCCATTAGCCCAATTGCTTTTTCACCAGCTCAGGCACAGCGGTCAAAGCGTCGTCCAGCTTGGACTGGTCTTTGGCTCCTGCCATGGCAAAGTCGGGACGGCCACCGCCGTTGCCGCCGCACAACTGAGCCACCTCTTTCACCAGCACGCCGGCCTTCAAGCCCTTGGCCTGGGCCGCCTTGTTGCAAGACGCCGCCAGGGTGGCCTTGCCATCGTTGATTCCGGCAAACACTGCCGCCACAGCGCCCTCATACTCCTTGGCCTTGTCGCAAAGGGCCCGCAGGGCATCGCTGCTGGTACCGGACAACAGGGCAAACACCACTTTCACCCCGTCGATATCCTGAGCGTTGCGGAACACGCCTTCCAGATTGGCAGAGGCCAACTTGGCATTCAGGGAATCGATGGTCTTGTCCTTTTCCTTCAGTTCGCCCATCATCTGCCGGGCGTGGAGAGGCAATTCCATGGGATTGGCCACCTTCATGGCCACCGCCGTATCCCGCAGGGTAGTCATCTGGGATCCCAGCAGATTCAGCACGCCCATTCCGGTGACGCCCTCAATCCGGCGCACACCGGAAGCCACAGAGGATTCGGAAAGAATTTTGAACAGGCCCAGCCGGGCAGTGTTGTCCATATGGGTGCCGCCGCAGAATTCCTTGGAGAAACCGTCTTCCACGGAAACCACCCGAACCACGTCTCCGTACTTCTCGCCAAACAAAGCCATGGCACCGCTCTTGCGCGCTTCCTCAATGGGCATCTCCACCATGGAAACAGGTACTGCCTTCAGGATTTCCTCATTGACCAGCATTTCCACCTGGGCCAGTTCCTCGGGTGTCATGGCAGAGAAATGGGTGAAGTCAAACCGCACATGGTGCTCGTTGACCAGCTGGCCTGCCTGCTCCACATGGTCGCCCAGCACACGGCGCAAAGCCGCCTGCAGCAGGTGAGCCGCCGTATGGTTGCGCATGATGGACCCCCGGCGATGGGCGTCCACTTTGGCAGTCAGGCTGTCTCCCACGTTCAGGGTGCCCTCGTTGACCACCGCCCGATGGAGATAGATTCCCTCATGCTTGGTGGTGTCGATCACGTCCACAGAAACTCCTTCAGACTCCAGCACGCCGCTGTCGCCCACCTGGCCGCCGCCTTCCCCATAGAAGGGAGTGGTATCCAGGACCACGGAGACTTCCGCCCCTTCGGAAGCGGAATCCACACGCTGACCTCCTTGAATAATGGCCAGCACCTTGCCTTCCCCTTCCATCTGGGTATAGCCGGTGAACACAGTCTCCGGCAGGCCCGAAGCAGCGCTGCCCTCGCCCTTCCAGGCATCGGCACCCGCGTCCTTCCGGGCATTCCGGGCACGCTCCCGCTGCTCCTGCATCAGCTGACGGAACCGCTCTTCATCCACCTGCATGCCCCGTTCAGAGAGGATCTCCTTGGTCAGGTCCAGGGGGAATCCATAGGTGTCGTTGAGGGTGAAAGCGTGCTCTCCGGAAAACACCTTGGAGTCCGCCTTGTCGATGAGGGTGTACAGCAGGTTCAGACCCTGGTCGATGGTCTTCTGGAAGCTCTCTTCCTCGAAGCTCACAATTTTCTTGATGGTCTCACGCTTTTCCAGAAGCTCCGGATAAGCCTTTTCGTTCTCCTGAATGACCGTATCCACCACGTCTTTCAGGAACGCTCCCCGGATTCCCAAAAGCTTTCCATGACGGGCAGCCCGGCGCAGCAGACGCCGCAGCACATAGCCTCGGCCCTCATTGGAGGGCAGCACGCCGTCGCCGATCATGAACACGGTGGAGCGGATATGGTCGGTAATCACACGCAGGGACACGTCGGTCTTCGGGTCGTCCCCGTAGTGCACTCCAGCAATCTCGCAGATCTTCTTCATGATGTTCTGGACCGTGTCCACCAGGAACAGGTTGTCCACCCCCTGCATGACGCAGGCCAGGCGCTCCAGGCCCATTCCGGTGTCGATGTTCTTTTGGATCAGGTCGGTATAGTTGCCCTGGCCGTCGTTGTTGAACTGGGAAAACACCAGGTTCCAAACCTCTACAAAGCGGTCGCAGTCGCAGCCAAAGCCGCAGGTGGGCTTGCCGCAGCCATGCTTTTCCCCGCGGTCAAAATAGATCTCAGAGCAAGGGCCGCAGGGGCCGGAGCCGTGCTCCCAGAAGTTGTCCTCTTTGCCAAACCGCTTCATGTGGCTCTCTTCCACGCCGATCTCCTTGGTCCAGATGTCCCAGGCCTCGTCGTCGTTTTCATACACGGAAATGTACAGCAGCTCCTTGGGCATCTCCAGCACCTGGGTGAAAAATTCCCACGCCCAGGAAATGGCCTCCCGCTTGAAGTAATCCCCAAAGGAGAAGTTGCCCAGCATCTCGAAGAAAGTGCCGTGACGGTCGGTGTAGCCCACAGTTTCAATGTCGCCGGTGCGGATGCACTTCTGGCAGGTGGTCACGCGCCGCCGGGGCGGAGTGACTTCTCCGGTGAAGTACTTCTTCATAGGTGCCATACCGGAGTTGATCAGCAGAAGGCTGTTGTCCCCCTGGGGAATCAGCGAAAAGCTGGGCAGCCGAAGGTGCTCCTTGGATTCAAAAAATTTCAGAAATTTCTCTCTCAGTTCGTTTAACCCTGTCCACTGCATGGTTCTTTACCTCTCTTTTTCTACTCTCTATCTTCTCTATCCCGTGGTCCCCACACTTGGGAAACTTATTTTCCACAGGTGTACTGCCACAAAAGCTTCAAGGTGTTTTCCACACCCTCCACATGGGAACGCTCGTACCCGTGGGAGGCGTACACTCCCGCGCCGATGAGGCCGTGGCGCACGTCATACCCAGCCCGAAGGGCCGCTTCCGCATCGCTGCCATAGTGGGGATATACATCCACCGCATAGGCTGCCCCCGCGGCCTGGGCTGCTTCTACCAGAGCGGTGGTCACCTTGTAGTCGTAAGGCCCGCCGGAATCCTTGGCGCAGATGGAAACCTCCCGCTCGGTGCACCGAAGGCCTTCCCCTACGCAGCCCATGTCCACGCTGATGAGCTCTTCCACATCCTCCGGCACCGATGCGGCAGCTCCGTGGCCCACCTCCTCGTAGACGGTGAAGTGGAGATACACCTTCCGGTTGGGGGTGATCCCCTGTTCCTTCAGCTCTTTGGCGTATCCCAGCAAAATAGCGGCACTGAGCTTGTCGTCCAGGAACCGGCTCTTGATATAGCCCGATTCCGTCACCACCGTGCGAGGATCAAAGCAGACAAAGTCCCCTTCCTGGATACCCAAAGCCCTGGTTTCCTCGGCTGTTTTCACCGGCTGATCGATGACCACTTCCATGACGGGGAATTTCCGGTTCTTGCTGCCATACTCTCCGTTGACATGGACCGAGGCATCATTGAGCTGCAAACAGCCCGTATAGGTGCCCTGGAACCTGGTGTAAATCCGACAATTTTCCGTCTCGCAGTTTTCCGGCTGCAAGCCCCCCACAGGGGAGAGGATCAGCCGGCCGTTTCCCTTTATGGACTGGACCACAGCTCCCAGGGTGTCCACATGGGCCATCAGCAGCAGCCCTGCCCCCCGGCCTCCCAGGCAGACGGTGACCCCGCCCTTCCGGGTCTTTTCCGGGGCGTACCCCAAAGCCTGCAATTCCTCCATCAGATAATCCGCCGCCCGGTCCGTAAAACCGGAGGGGCTGTCGATGGACAACAGGCGTTTTACTTGTTCCACACAATAGGATGTCTCCATGTTTCTCCCTTCTCTTTCCTGACCTGGCGCTTCCCTCGGGAATCATTCCGGGGTTCCACGGATGTGTTCAAAAAAAATAGACTTTCCCGCCCCTATGGGACGGAAAAGTCCGTGGTACCACCCAAATTGCCCGCTCCCTGCTGGGGACAGGCCTCTTTGCTCCCGATAACGGGGGAACCGTGCCGCTCCTCGCGGCGTGCGCCGAAACCGCACTGCGTCCTTCCGCAGTGGAAGCGGCCTGCCTGATCCTTTCCTGGCAACCTTCCACCATAGGGCCGCCTCTCTGCAAGGAGGGGAAAAAGGCATCTTCTTCGCGCATTCTTCCAGGATTCAACTTTACCCCTATTATAGCCGCCCCAGTTCCTTCTGTCAATTCCTTCCCCGCACCTTTTCTGGAAAGAACCTTCTCTTACGACAGGGGAAGCCCTTCGGCCACCTGGCGGAACACCCGGGCCGCCGCTCCCTGGTCGTCGGGCGTGGATTCCGCCAAAACGGTGATGCAGTATTTGGGCCCCGTTTCCCCGCTGACAAAGCCACAGTACCAGAAATGAAGCAGCTCCTCTTCCCCTTCCATCACCCCCGTTTGAGCGGTTCCGGTTTTGATCCCCGAAACCCGTCCCTCCGGCGCCCCTGCCTTTCCGGTGCCCTCCTGAGCAGCGTTGGTCAGCATTTCCCGGAGGGTGTTGGCGGTCTTCACTCCCATGACCTGGACCTTCCGATCCGCTGAAGAAGTCAGGTTGGTCAGTTCCTTCCCCTCATCCACCAATCCCAAAATCAACTTGGGAGAGGTATAGGTGCCCCCGGAAACAATGGTGTTCATCATGGCGCAAAGCTGTAACGGGGTCACGGTCAGCTCCCCTTGGCCAAAGGAAAAATTCGCCAGCGCCCGGGCGTTGTTCAAGTCCTCCAGGGTGGGAAGCACTCCCGAGGAGGTCCACAGTCCCCGGCCAAATTCCTGAGCCGATCCGAACCCCAGATTGTACCCCATGGTCAAGACCGTTTGTCCTCCCAGAATCCTGGCGGCGTTGATGAAGTAACAGTTGCAGGATTTCTCCAGTGCCCCTTCCAGATCCAACTCTCCGTGGGCCGTCTGGTTGATACAGTGAAATTGCAGCCCGCCTCCGTTGATGGATCCCTGGCACTGAAAGGTCAAATCTCCCTGGCCTGCTTCCAGAAGGGCAGCCGCCGTCACCAGCTTGAACACCGACCCGGGAGCATAGGCGGAAAAAGCCCGATTGAGCAGGGGAGAGTCCTCCTCTTCCATGGCCTCTCCTATCTCCAGGGGGGAGAAGTCCGGCACGCTGGCCACCGCCCGGATCTCACATCCCGGCACCTGGGTGACCACCACGGCTCCCTTCTCCAACCCTTGGGCAGCCTCCTGAACCAGACTCTGGATCTCCCGGTCCAGGGTCAAAGCCACCCCTCCTGTGGACTCCCCAAGGGTGTTGGTCACCTGACGCTCTTCCCCCGCTAAGGCACGCCCCAGGGCATCCACCCGGTAGGTGACAGAGATTTCTCCCTCATACTGACTCAGCACGTCATTCATGGCCAGTTCCACCCCCGATGCCCCATTGCCCAGGCTGTCCAGATACCCGATGATGTGGGGGGCAAGCTGATCCTCCTGATACCGCTGAGGAACCTCAAACACATCGATCCGGGGATCGTCCACCGGTTCTTCCAAGGTAAGCTCAAAGGGTTTCCCGTTTTCCAGGGCTAGCGCCAATTCTTCCCGATAGGCTCCGCCTGTGGCCACCTCCAAGGCTCCAATGGCCTCAATGGTAGGAGCTACTGCCGCCACATATTCATTTTCGCCTCCTACCAAGGGAAGAAGGTTGCAGTCGTAAATGGTGCCCCGGCCCTGCCACACATCCAACCGATACAGGCTTTGGTTTCCTGCTGCGGCCACATATTCCACCTGCCGGGTAGTACGCACAATGGACACACAGGCGGCCCCCAGCAAGACCATCAGAAGGCCAAATACAACATAGATTTTTTTCTTCATGATCCGGTCTCCTTTCCTCTTTTTTCAGTATGGAAAAGAAAATCCGTTTCATACAGGGATTTCCGGAAAATGGCCTTTGGGGGGAATTTTTCCAGCGGCCGGTGCGGATAATTGTTTTTCGTTTCGAGCAAACTTGTTTCAGCCAATTGGTTTTCGGAAGGGAGGATCGGCTTTGAAACAACAATGGAAATGGGCCATCACCGGAGGATTGGCCGGCCTGGCCAACGTGCTTTTCGGCTCGGGAGGCGGCTTATTTCTAGTCCCCCTGCTGACCCGTTGGGGCGGGCTGGAACAACGGAAATCCTTTGCCACCTCCGTGGCGGTGATCCTCCCCCTGTCCCTGGTCTCCGCAGGAGTCTACCTGACCAAGGGCGGGCTGGATCTGGGCGGGGCTCTGCCCTATCTGGCAGGGGGCGCCTTGGGAGGCATTCTCTCGGGGCTTTGCTTTCGCAGGGTGTCCCTCACCTTCCTTCGCCGAGCCTTCGGAGCCCTGATCCTCTACGGCGGAATTCGGGCGGTGCTTGCCCTGTGAAGTGGTTCCTTCCCGCTTTGATCGGCGCCGCCACCGGTATCCTCTCGGGATTCGGAGTAGGCGGGGGTACTCTGCTCCTGCTGTGGCTGACTTTAATCCAAGGCATGGATCAGTTTCGGGCCGGGGGCATCAATATGCTCTATTTTGTCAGTTGTGCCCTCCCTGCCCTGTGGAGCCATTTCCGCCACGGCCTGGTGGAAAAGAAAGCCGCTCTATGGTGTGTGGCAGCCGGCGTCCCCGCCTGTATTCTGGCTTCTCTCTGGGCCGCCCATCTGGATGTGACCGTCCTGCGCCGATGCTTCGGGGCATTTCTGTTGGTGGTGGGCGCCCGAGAGTTGTTTTCCAAACCCCGCTCCAAGAATCCAAAATCCAAAACGCATAAATGAAAAAAACCGGCACACACTAGCCTCGAGACCCAATCCGGCCCTTGGCCGGGAAATCTACACAGAAGGGGTAGTCAACCATGAGCATCTTGGATCGAATCGCACTGGCCTTGGTCGTCATCGGCGGCCTGAACTGGGGCCTGATAGGCATTTTCCGTTTTGACCTGGTGGCCTGGATCTGCGGCGGACAGGCGTCCGTTGTGGCCCGGATCATTTACACCTTGGTGGGCATTGCCGCCCTCTGGTGCATCACGTTGATCTTCCGGGACTGGGACACAGTCAAGGAATAAATTTCCAAACAAAAAAAGAAACCGGCAGCCGTTCCTTTCCAAGCTGCCGGTTCCTTTTTGTCCCTTAGGGGGGATCAAGCTCTTTAGAAAGATACAGCACTAGATCGTCATCGGCGGCGCACGGGCCGTAAGGCTCCATGAGACGGTCCCGGTACCACACCCCGGTGCCGTCCGGCACATAGCCCCGCTTGACGTACAGCCGCTGGGCCGCTCCATACCCTCTGTGGAGCCCCACCCCTAAACAGACGGTGCGGCTGACCTTCCCCGCCAGCTGTTCCGCCACGTCCAGGATCCTGCTTCCGATGCCTCTGCGCTGGAATTTCTCCAACACGTTAAAGTCGCAGATCTCCGGCCAGCCTGTTCCCGCGAAGGCCCCTGCCGGCGCTTCGGGAAGCAGGGTGGCATAGCCTGCCTGTTCTCCCTGCCACAGGGCCACAATCACCTGGCGCTGCCCCCGTCCCTGCTCTTCCAGATACCTGCAAAACTGGGACAGGGGTTTGTCCCATCCCTGGGCCTGGAAGCCACGGAAAAAAGCCTGGCAGTCCTCCGGTTCCATGGAGCGGATTGTCACCGCCCTCTGCTGAAAATAAATCACCACAGTTCCTCCTCATGAAAAGAGGGCGCGCCTTCCGGCGTGCCCCCATCCTTCCTTATTTTCCCTGTCCGTAATAGGCGTTCGCCCCGTGCTTGCGCAGGTAGTGCTTGTCCAAAAGCTCCTGCTGCATGGGAGGCAAGGCGGGATCCATCATCAGGGCATGCCAGGCCATAAAGGCAACCTCCTCCAGCACCACCCCATTGTGAACCGCCTCTTTGGCGTCGGCTCCCCAGGCAAAGGGACCGTGGCTGTGAACCAGCACTCCGGGGATCTCCTGGGGATCTTTTCCCTGGAATGTCTCCACAATCACGTTGCCGGTTTCCAGCTCATACTCTCCCCCGATCTCCTCCGGAGTCATTTTCCGGGTGCAGGGGATCTCCCCGTAAAAATAATCTCCATGGGTGGTGCCCAGGGCAGGGATTCCACGGCCCATCTGGCTGAAAATGGTGGCCCAACGGCTGTGGGTGTGCACCACTCCGCCGATTGCGGGAAATGCCCTATACAGGGCGCAGTGGGTATCCGTATCGGAAGAGGGATTCCATTTTCCCTCCACCTTTTTCCCGGTCTTCACGTCCACCAGCACCATGTCTTCCGGGGAAAGGACCTCATACTCCACCCCGCTGGGCTTGATGGCCATCAAACCGCTTTCCCGGTCCAGACCGCTGACATTGCCCCAGGTAAAGGTCACCAGATGATGCCGGGGCAGCAGCAGATTGGCCTGGTAAACCTGTTCTTTCAGCTCTTCTAACATGGCAGACAATCCCCTCCAAACAAGACAAAACACAGACGCTGTCCCCTTCCAGGCGGATACCCTGGTTTTTCCGAGGCCTTGGGACGCGCCCTACCCTCTTACTTTTGCAGCTTCTTGATCCGCTCCATGGCCTCCACGGTCTTCTGGGCGTCGCCAAAAGCGGTCAGGCGGAAATAGCCCTCGCCGTTTTTGCCAAAGCCTTCTCCGGGAGTGCCCACGATCTCCGCGTTGTGAAGCAGGTAGTCAAAATACTCCCAAGAGCCCATGCCCTGGGGGCACTTCATCCAAATATAGGGGGAGTTGGTGCCGCCGGTAAACCACACACCCATCTCCCGGAACGCATCCATCATCACCTGGGCGTTCTTCTGATAGTAGGCGATGGTCTCCCGGATCTGCCGCTGGCCTTCGGGGGTGAACACAGCTTCAGCGGCCCGCTGGGTTACATAGCAGGTGCCGTTGAACTTGCATCCCTGACGGCGCTGCCACAGCTTCGCCACGGAAACCCCATCGAACTCCAGCTCCTTGCGGATCACCGTATAGCCGCACCGCATCCCGGTAAAGCCTGCCGTCTTGGACAGAGAGCAGAACTCAATGGCGCACTTCTCAGCGCCGGGGATCTCAAAGATGGAGTGGGGCAGCTGAGGATCGGTGATAAAGCTTTCATAGGCGGCGTCGAACAGAATCACCGCGTTCTGGTCCAGGGCGTAATTCACCCAAACCTGCAGCTGCTCCTTGTTATAGGCGGCGCCGGTGGGGTTATTGGGGGAACAGAGATAGATGATGTCTGCCTTCTGATTGGGGTCGGGCAGGGGCAGGAAACCGTTTTCCTCGCTGGCGTCCAAATAGGCGATTTTCCGGCCGGAAATGATGTTGGTGTCTACATACACAGGGTACACCGGATCGGGCACCAGAACCGTGTTGTCCACGTCGAACAGGTCCACAATGTTGCCCACGTCGCTCTTGGCACCGTCACCTACGAACACTTCGGAGGGATCCAGCTCCACGCCAAAATTCTTGTAGTAGCCGGCAATGGCTTCCCGTAGGAAGGGATAGCCGTCGCTGTCGGGGGAATAGCCGTGGAAGGTCTCCTTGTGAGCCTGCTCCTCGGTGGCCTTATGCATGGCTTCGATGACCACGGGAGCCAAAGGCATGGTCACGTCGCCGATGCCCATTTTGATGATCTTGTTGTCCGGATGCTCCTGGGTATAGGCTGCCACCTTCTTGGCAATGGTGACAAACAGGTAGCTCTGCTGCAAATTCTGGAAATTGCCGTTTAATTTCATAGGGACCCTATCCTTTCTCTTAACGCGTCGCTGATTGCGTGGCCCTGGATCTTGGGGCCTCTTCCTTTATTTTCCCCGGCTTTCCCGGTATTCCACCGCCGCCCGGATAAACCCTTTGAACAGGGGATGGGGCCGGTTGGGGCGGGACTTAAATTCCGGATGGAACTGGCCTGCCACAAAGAACCGGTGATCCGGCAGCTCCACCGTCTCCACAATCCGTCCGTCGGGAGAGGTGCCGCTGAGGGTCATGCCTGCGGACTCCACGGTCTCCCGGTAGTCGTTGTTGAACTCATAACGATGGCGGTGGCGCTCCTGGATCAGCTCTTTGCCGTAACATTCCATCATCTTGGTGCCGGGCTTGATCTGGCAGGGATAGCTGCCCAAACGCAAAGTACCGCCCTTGTTGATGTTTTTGTTCTGGTCGGGCATAAAGTCGATGACCTTGTGCAGGCCGTATTCGTCAAACTCACCGGAGTTGGCGTCCTTGATGCCGCACACGTTCCGGCAGAATTCGATCACTGCAATCTGCATGCCCAGGCAGATGCCCAGGTAGGGCACGTCCTTTTCCCGGGCGTACTGAGCTGCCAGGATCATGCCTTCAATGCCCCGATGACCAAAGCCTCCGGGAATGATAATGCCATCGCAGTCTCCCAGACGGGATGCCACATTTTCTTCCGTCAGGGTTTCCGAGTCCACCCAGTCGATTTCCACCCGGGCGCTCAGGTCGTACCCTGCATGGGACATGGCCTCCATCACCGACAGATAGGCGTCGTGGAGCTGGACATATTTGCCCACCAGGCCAATGCGCACCAGCTTTTTCCGGTTGCGGATCTTTTCCACCATATCCAGCCATTCGCTCATGTCCGGCTCCGGAGTCTCCAGATGGAGTTCCCGGCAGACAATATCGGAAAAGTGATTCTTCTCCAGCATGATGGGGGCCTCATACAGCACCGGAATGGTCAGGTTCTCAATGACACAGTCGGGCTGCACATTGCAGAACAGGGCAATCTTTTGGAAAATGCTGGGAGCGGTAATGGGTTCGTCTGTGCGCAGCACAATGATGTCCGGTTTGATGCCCATGGACTGCAGCTCCTTGACAGAGTGCTGGGTGGGCTTGGACTTGTGCTCCCCGGAACTCTTCAGGTAGGGCACCAAAGTCACATGGATAAACAGGGAATTGTCCTCCCCCACCTCCTGGGACACCTGACGGATGGCCTCCAGGAAGGGCTGGCTTTCGATGTCGCCGGCGGTGCCGCCGATTTCCGTAATCACCACATCCGCGTTGGACTTCTGGCCCACGCTGTAAATAAAGCTCTTGATCTCAGACGTGATGTGGGGGATCACCTGGATGGTCTCTCCCAAATATTCGCCCCGGCGCTCCTTGTTGAGCACATTCCAGTACACCTTGCCGGTGGTCAGGTTGGAGAATTTGTTCAGGTCCTCGTCGATAAACCGTTCATAGTGACCCAAATCCAAGTCGGTCTCCAGGCCGTCCTCGGTGACGTACACTTCCCCGTGCTGATAGGGACTCATGGTACCCGGGTCCACGTTGATATAGGGGTCCAGTTTCTGGGCTGCCACCTTCAATCCCCGAGCCTTTAACAGACGGCCTAAACTGGCCGCAGTGATCCCCTTTCCCAAACCGGAAACAACGCCTCCGGTCACAAAAATATATTTCGCCAAAATTCGGTTCCCTCCTTGCGGTACTGTTTCTTGGTCTCGCTGTTTATACCTTTACGGTGCCTTCAAATACGGTGCGTGCTTCGCCGGTCATGAAGACACGGCTTCCCTGGCAGCGGATGGACAGATCCCCGCCCCGCAGGTGCACCAGGATTTCCCCATCCTCTTTGCAAGAGGATGGCCGCCACGGCGCTGGCACAGGCTCCCGTGCCGCAGGCCATAGTCTCCCCGCTGCCACGTTCCCACACCCGCATTTTCAGGGTGTGGTCGTCCAGCACCTGGATAAACTCCGTGTTGACCTGCTCCGGGAAAATGGGATCGTGCTCGAACACTGGCCCAATCTCCGGCAGATCCAGCAGATCCGGGTCCCCTCCGAAAATCACACAGTGGGGGTTGCCCATGGACACGCAGGTGATCTCATAGATTCCTCCCGCCACTTCCACGTTCCGTTTGACCACCCGGTCTCCCGGCAGGTTTACCGGGATCTCCTGAGGCCGGAGCTCCGCGTCTCCCATGTCCACGGTGACGGTATCTGCTTCCCCGTCTTTTTCATGGATCCGACAGGTTTTGATGCCGCTGAGGGTCTCGATCTTCAGCTCCTCCTTGTGGGCGATGTGGTGGTCATACACATACTTCGCCACACAGCGGATGCCGTTGCCGCACATTTTCCCCTCGCTGCCGTCCAGATTGAACATCCGCATTTTGGCGTCTGCCACCTGGGAAGGGCAGATCAGAATCACTCCGTCGCCCCCGATCCCCTTGTGACGGTCGGACAAGCGTACCGCCAGGCCGTTGGGATCCTCCACCTGTTCTTCAAAACAGTTGATGTAGATGTAGTCGTTGCCGCAGCCGTGCATTTTCGTAAACCGCAGTGTCTTTTCAGCCATTGCCGTCCCCTTTCTCTCCCGGTTGTTCGGGAAATCCATAAAGGACTTTCCAATTGGGAAAGTCCTTTTCGGAATTGCTGTTGTTTGACAGGGTGAAATTTCTGCCCTAAGGCTTACACTTCCACCACGCCGTCGTATACCTTCTCCGCCTTGCCGGTCATGAGAACCCGCTCGTCGGTATAGTTGATCTTCAGCTCGCCGCCCTTGAGAATCACCCGGATATCCTTGCCTTTCTCGCAGTATCCGTTCAAGGTGGCCGCTACCACTGCCGCACAAGTACCAGTGCCGCAGGCCATGGTCTCGCCGCTGCCCCGCTCCCAGATCCGGGCTTTCAGGGTGTGCTGGTCGATGACCTCCACAAAGCCCACATTCACCCGCTCCGGGAACATGGGATCGTGCTCAAACTTGGGACCCAGGTCCTCCAGATCCAGCTTGTCCACAGAGGGAACAAACACGGTGCAGTGGGGATTGCCCATGGAGCAGCAGGTAATCCGGTACACGTTGCCTCCGATGGAAATGGGCTTGTTGACCACCTGGTCACCTTCCAGCCGCACAGGGATCTTCTCCGGTGCCAGCTCCGCCTTGCCCATGTCCACAGTCACCTTGGACACCAGGCCGTTCTTGGTGATCACCACGCATTCCTTCACGCCGCTCTTGGTATCGATATGCAGCACATACCGGCCTTCGCCTATCTTTTCGCCCTTGGCAATGCCGTTGTCAAACAGGTACTTGGCCACGCACCGAATGCCGTTGCCGCACATGAGACCTTCACTGCCGTCCAAGTTAAACATCCGCATTTCCGCGTCCGCCACCTGAGAGGGGCAGATCAGGATCACGCCGTCGCCGCCCACGCCGTTGTGCCGGTCAGACAGGAAGATGGACAGGAACTCGGGAGAGGAAACCTTGTTCTCCGGATCGAAGCAGTTGATATAGATATAGTCGTTGGAGCAGGCGGACATTTTGGTGAACTTCAGGGTCTGCTTGCTCTTCTTCAAGTGGTTGATGTCGATGATCTCCGTGTTCTCCGGGGTGTACCGGCTCATGAGGGAGTCGGCCAGAGCGTTGGCCGTATCCAAAGCCGTCAGGCAGGGAATGCCCAAGAGACTTGCTTTCCGGCGGATCTTCACGCTGTCACGGGCGGGGTTCCGGCCCTTGGCGGAGGTGGAGATCACATAGTTGACTTTGCCGCTTTCCAGCAGAGTAATGGTGTTCACGGAGCTCTCGTGGATCTTGTCCACAATCTTCACAGACAGGCCCACCTTGGCCAACACCATGGCGGTGCCGGTGGTGGCATACAGGGCAAAGCCCATCTTGTCGAACTTCTTGGCGATTTCCCCGATTTCCGGCTTATCCTGGTCCCGGACGGTGATAAACACGCCGCCGCCCTTGCGCATCTGGTGCCCGGAAGCGATCAGGCCCTTGTAGAGGGCCTCCTCCAGGTTGTTGCCGATGCCCAGCACTTCGCCAGTGGACTTCATCTCGGGCCCCAGGTGGGTATCCACGTCGGTGAGCTTCTCGAAGGAGAAGACAGGCACCTTCACCGCCACATAGGGGGAGGGCTTGTACAGACCGGTGCCAAAGCCCAGATCCGTCAGCTTATAGCCCAGGCTCACCTTGGTGGCCAGATCGCACATGGGAACCCCGGTGACCTTGCTGATATAGGGCACGGTACGGGAAGCACGGGGATTCACTTCGATGACGTAGATCTCCCCGTCCATGATGATATACTGCAAATTGATCAGGCCGATGCCCCGGAGCTCCCGGCAAAGGGTCTCGGTGGTGGCCACGATCTTGGCGCTCATGTCGTCGTCAATATCGGAGGCGGGATACACGGCAATGCTGTCGCCGGAGTGGATACCCGTGCGCTCCACATGCTCCATGATGCCGGGAATCAAAATATTGTCCCCGTCGCAGATGGCGTCCACTTCGATCTCCATGCCGGACAGGTACTTGTCGATCAGCACCGGGTTGTCCTGCTTGTGGGTCAGGATGATGGCCATGTACTCCTGAATGTCCTCATCGCAGTAGGCGATGATCATGTTCTGGCCGCCCAGCACATAGGAGGGCCGCATCAGCACGGGATATCCCAGATCCCGGGCAGCATTCAGGGCCTCTTCCGTGGTCATGATGGTGTGGCCCTTGGGACGCTTGATGCCGGACCGCTCCAGCAGCTCGTCAAACCGCTCCCGGTCCTCGGCCATGTCGATGGTGTCGGCAGAGGAGCCCAGAATGGGAATATTGTTGGCCGCCAGGGTCTTGGTCAGCTTGATGGCCGTCTGGCCGCCAAAGGCCACCACTACGCCGATGGGCTTTTCAATCTTGATGATGTCCAGCACGTCCTCGGGGGACAGGGGCTCGAAATACAGCCGGTCGCCGGTGTCAAAGTCGGTGGACACGGTTTCCGGGTTGTTGTTGATGATGACCACCTCATACCCCAGCTTCTGCAGGGACAGCACACAGTGAACGCTGGCGTAGTCGAACTCGATGCCCTGACCGATGCGGATGGGGCCGGAACCCAGCACGATTACCGTGGGCTTGTCCCGGTCTTCTCCGATAAACTCCAGAGCCTCGTCCTCACCGCCGGACTCTTCCGTGTCATAGGTGGCATAGAAGTAGGGCGTGTGAGCCGCGAACTCGCCGGCGCAGGTATCCACCATCTTGAAGGTGGGCTTGCGCTCAAAGGTCACTTCGCACCCGGACAGACGGGCAATGGTGGAATCGGGATAACCCAGCTGCTTGCCACGGGTATACAGTTCCTGGGTCAGCTGACCCTTTGCCAGTTCCCGCTCGTACTCCAGCAGGTTCATAATCTTGGAGAGGAACCAGCAGTCGATCATGGTTTCCTCATGCATCTTCTCCACAGTCACCCCGCGCTTTAACAGCTCGTATACGGCAAACAGCCGCTCGTCGGTAGCGTGGATGGCAATGTGCCACAGGTTTTCGTCGGTTTCTGTGGCGAACTTGGGCAGGTTCAGGGTATCCAGGGAAATCTCCGCGCCCCGGACCGCCTTCATCAGGGCCATTTCAAAGGTGTCGGCGATGGCCATGACCTCGCCGGTGGCCTTCATCTGGGTGCCCAGGTCACGCTTGGCGTAGACGAATTTATCGAAGGGCCACTTGGGGAACTTCACCGCCACATAGTCCAGCGCCGGCTCGAA
>UQQZ01000034.1 GCA_900543305.1 uncultured Oscillospiraceae bacterium | reverse complement strand
AAGCCGGTGGCGTTGCAGATTTCCCGCACCGTGGGAGGCACCCCTTTGGACGCTTCCTGCCGCAGGAAATCGTAAACCTTCTGTTGGCTTTTTGTGAGATGCTCCATGCCGTATCCCCGCCTTCTTTTCCATGATGTGTTCATTATACCACACCCCGCCGCAATTCGCAAACAAATGTTTGCGGAAAAAGCCGGTTTTTTCCTTGGAATTCCCAGAAGTTTTCCCCGCGAAAAGTTCACAAAATGGGCAGAAAATCTTTAAGGTTTATTCACAGCGCCGTAACAACTCCCCGGGAATTTCGGGTATAATAATCTCGTACTCAAAAGAAATGGACCGCACCTTTTCTTGAGATACATGTTCTACCCTCCTCAATAATACCCCTCAAGCTAAAGGAAGAGGACCGGCGGCGAATGGCTACCGGTCCTTTTCCTTTTGTCTTGTCACATCACCCAGTACAGGGGATCTTTACACAAAGTCCACCCCATTTTCCGGTGCAGCTGGAAAGAGGGGGTGTTGCCTTCGAAAATCTGGGAAAAGGGCACCCAGCCCCGCTCCAGAAACCAATTGGTCATGAAGGCCATCAAGGCAGCGGCGGCTCCCTTGCGCCGATGTTCCGGCAGCACTTCCAAAAGCCCCACGCTTCCTTCCGCATGCATCCCAATGAACCCCAGCAGCTCTTCCTCCTGAAAAGCCCCGTGCATCACCCCGGCGTCCAGCCGTTTGCGGATGTAGTCCGGGTCAGAAAAGGAGTGGTAATGCTCCAGCACCGTGGAGAAAAATTCCTGCCCCAAGGGACGGATTTCGAACTGCCCCGGCACCGGCAAAGGCTCTTTTCCCAGATAGGCAGCCGGCGTACAGCAGCGACACTCTGCAAACCCATAGGTTTCCTTCAGATACTCTCCCGTCTCCCGGTCGTGGGTGGAGGCAAGCTCCATTTTCTCCACCCCGGCACACAGGGATTTCCCCACTGCCAGGCTGTCTGCCGCCATCATGTACACCTCACCCGGCACATTGTACAGCAGCACGCCTCCCTCCTCCACGGCCACCACTTCCATCATCCCCCGATTCAGGGGGCCCAGCATGTCCATGTACCGCAGGGGATCCTGTTCCAGATAGGCCCTGGCCTGCCTGAGCCCTGCATCCTGTTCCATCTCATTGACCTCCTTTTCCGGTTTTGCGTTTCCTTCAGCCTAGTCTCACAGCCGGGGCAGCAAGGCCTTCAGCAGCTGCTGGGCCTTTTTGGCCGAACCCTCGGCAAAGGTGAGAAAATCCACCACTTCGCTGTCGTGAGCGTTGTCGGAAATGGTCCGCAGCACCCCGCAGGGCACCTGGTTCACCAGGCAGGTATGGGCAATGGCGCCCCCTTCCATCTCGCAGGCCAGCGCCCCAAATTGGCTTTGCAGCCAGGCCCCAAAGGCCGGATCTGCCACAAACCGGTCGCCTGTGGCCACCACTCCCAAGTGAGCCCGGCCGTACAGCTTCTCTCCGGCCTGGGCCAAGGTCTTTGCCAAAGCTTCGTCGCAGGGAAGCTCCACCAGAAGGCCTTCCCGGCCCGGCAGGCTCATCTGACCGGGAGGGCACTGATCCAGGGCGGAGGTGTCAAAGTCGTACTCCACACAGGCTGTGGCCACCACCACGTCCCCAATGTGCACGTTTTCCCCAATGCCTCCTGCAACCCCCAGGTTCAGGACCAAACGAGGGGAAAACCAGTCGATCATGGCCTGGGCACACAGGGCCGCATTGACCTTCCCCGGGGAACACTGGGCCACCACACAGGCCACCCCCGACAAGGTCCCCAAAGTGAAGACCATTCCGCCATGAACCTCTTGGCGGGTCTCTTGCATCTCTTCCAAAATGGCGTCCACTTCGATCTTCATGGCGCCGATCAAACCTACAGGTTTCTGTTCCATATAGCTCGCTCCCTTTCTCCCATTTTTGTTTTCCACAAAGGCGTCTTTTTCGGTGGAAAAAGAGCCCTGGCATTCTTTTGCCATTATATCACAGGGATCTGTAAACCACAATTGCGAAAACCCCCTCCCCTGCCATTGACGGGCCGGGGGAGAAAGGGGTAAAATAAACCCTAGAAGTAAGTGATACCACCAGGAAAGGGGACATACGCCATGGTAATTGCCGTCATCACCGGGGCCTCCACCGGTCTCGGAAAAGAATACATCAACGCCATTATTGAACAATACCCCAACGTGGAGGGGTTTTGGATCATCGCCCGCCGGAAGGAACTGCTGAAAGAGATCGCCCTGGAACATCCCGACAAGACCATTGCCGCCATTTCCCTGGACCTGGCCAAAGAAGAGAGCATCTCCCTCTTTGAAAAACTCCTGAAGGAAGGCAATCCGGAAATCAAAGTTCTGGTAAACAATGCCGGATACGGAAAGGGCGGGGACTTCTTCTCCTCCGATCGGGCCGCCCAGGCCGGCATGGTGGACCTGAACTGCCGCGCTCTGACGGAGATCACCCGACTGTGCCTGCCTTACATGCTGGATGACAGCCTGGTGCTCAACGTGGCCTCTATCGCTGCCTTTGCCCCCACGCCCCGTATGGCCGTGTACAGCGCCACCAAGGCCTATGTGCTGGCCTTCTCCAAGGCCCTGCACAACGAGCTCCGATCCCGGGGGATTACCGTTACCGCTGTGTGCCCCGGTCCCATGGATACGGAATTCTGGCAGGTGGCTAACATCACCGAGGGGAAATCCCAGCTCATCGACCGTCTGCCCCGGGTGGATCCTCAGGAGGTGGCGGAACAATCCCTTTGCGCCGCCATGGCGGGGAAACGGCTGTACACCAAAGGCTTTTTCTACAAGTTCTATCACCTGCTGACCAAGGTGCTCCCTCACGGGTTCATGATGAAATTCACCCAGGTTTGACACCTGGATCTCTCCTGCGCCGCCGGGTTCCTCCTGGCGGCGTTTTTTTGCCGCAAAAAACGGCCCTCTGGCGATTTTGCCAAAGGACCGTTTTTCTATCTACTGGAAGCGCCTTCCAGCATTATTTCTTTTGCTTCTTTCCGGGCTTTTTATCTTTCTGTCCCTCACTGAGGGTGGGATCTTTCACATCGATCCCGCTACGCAGGGTACCCAACTGTTCGTAGTTCTGGGAGAAGCCATTGGCCACAGCGGGGGTGTTGGTGGGACCCCAACGGAATACGAACTTCAGCAGCACGGGGGTGATGATGGTGGTGGCCACCACCATGATGATCACGGGCCCCAGGAAGTTGTTGCCCATCAGGCCCAGGGCCATGCCCTTGCTGGCCACGATCAACGCAACCTCACCACGGGACACCATGCCCACGCCGATCCGGGCGCACTGATAATTCTGGTAATGGCACAGCTTGGCGCCCAAGCCGCAGCCGATCACCTTGGTCAGCACTGCCACAACAATCAGCAGCACAGAGAACACGATGATACTGGGAGTCATCTCCGGCAAAGTCACCTGCAGGCCAATGCTGGCAAAAAACAGGGGGGATAAGTACGCGTAAGACAGTACGTCAAACTTGGAAGCCAAGTACTGGCTGCGCTGTGTACAAGAGATGATCAAACCGGCAAAGAACGCACCGGTAATGTCTGCCACGCCGAAGGCGACTTCTGCAATGTAGGACATGAGCAGGCAGAACACAAAGGCAATGATCACATGACGGTGCAAGCCCTTCTGATTGGGCACCACCCAATGGACGTAGAACTTGTAGAACAAGAACCCGGCCACAGCGGTGAAGACAAAGAAGCCCACAATCTGCAGCAGCACAATCAGGATGTTCACAGAGGAGTCAGCCATGCTGCTGATGATGGTCAGGGCAATGATGCCCAGAATGTCATCGATAATGGCCGCACCCAAAATGGCGTTGCCGGAACGGGTCTTCAGCTTGCCCAGTTCCTTCAAAGTCTCCACGGTGATGCTCACGGACGTGGCGGTCATGATCACGCCGATGAACATATTCTGCAGGAACGTGGATGCCGCAACGTCGGAATCGATAACACCGGGCTTATTAAAGAAATATGCCAGCCCGAATCCGCCCAACACCGGGACGATTACGCCGATCAAGGCGATGATAAAGGACGCCTTGCCGCTGCGTTTGAGTTCCTGAATGTCCGTCTCCATACCGGCACAGAACATCATCACAATCACGCCGATTTCCGACGTCTCATGAATAAACTCCGTCTGCTGCACCACATTGAGCACTGCCGGGCCCAGAATCAAGCCGGCCAGCAGAGCGCCCACCACTTGGGGCAGCTGGAACCGCCGGGTGAGCAATCCCAGCAGTTTCGTCGAGAGCAAAATTAAGGCAAAATCCAATAGAAATTGGTAGCCACCTTCCATTTGCCCATCCCTCCTGTTTCTAAATTAAAGTACTATTCCAGTCTGGTATTATACACCCGTTTCACCAGATTGCAAAGAAACCTCCGAGAAAAAAACAACTTTTCGGATGATTGTACAATTTCAATTCCCATTCTATTGTGATTCTGTACAGGCTTCTTTTTGCCCCTTCAAACAGGTCTCTTTTTCACTTGTAAAGCCGTACCCCGGACTTGTCCACCGCCTCGTAGGCCTCATGGAAATCGTATCCCAGGCCCTGATGCAGGGGAAACAAATCCGACAGGGGCACCATCACAAAGGCCCGCTCTCGGATGTGGGGGTGGGGTACGGTCAGGGTTTCCGTCTGGGACGTATATCCCCCGCACAGCAGCAGGTCAATGTCCATGGTCCGCGCCCCATGATATTCCGTGCGCACCCGTCCCAGGCTCAGCTCGATCTGCTGGCAATGTTCCAACAGAGTTTCCGGTTTCAGACTGGTCTCCAGGAGCACGCAGCAGTTCAGGTAATCCCCCTGCTGGCTGAGCACGTCAAAGGGCTCCGTCTCGTACACGTTGGAAATCCGCTGCAGCTGGGTTCCCTCCAGCCGTTCCAGGGCGTCCAGGGCCCGGGCCAGATTCTCCTCCCGGTCCCCCAAATTGGTTCCCAATCCCAATACCACTTCCATGGTCAATCCTCCTCCCGGCGCTGGGTGATCTCCACCGCCATATAGTCAAAATGTCCCGGCACCGGCGCTTCCGGTTTTTTCAGCAGCACGGTGATCTCCCGGACCTGGGGATACCCCTGCAGCACTCCGTCGCATACCGCCTGGGCGGCCCGTTCAATGAGATCAAAGCTCTGGCGGGTAAACACTTCCTCCACAGTGGCGCACACTGCCGCATAATTCACCGTGTCCTCCAGACAGTCGCTGTGCCGGGCTTTGGACAAGTCCGCCTTCATGGTCAAGTCCAGAATAAAATGCTGGCCGTCCTGCTTTTCCTGGGGGTTCACCCCGTGATAGGCAAAAAGCTGCAGCCCTTTGATGGTAATGGTATCCATGCCGTTCCTCCTCACCGGGAAATCACCCCGGACTTTATTTCCTTTCTGGCCTTCAGGGCGTCCGCCATCCGGGCCGCCTGAACCGCCTCCTTCACGTCGTGGACTCGGAGGATGTCAGCTCCTCCCAGCACTGCCGCTGTGTGGGCGGCCAAAGTGGCGGGAAGCCTTTCTGCAAAAGGGGGATTCCCGCAGGGCGCTCCGGTGACCCGCTTTCGGGAAGCAGCCATCAAAAAGGCCACCCCGGGCACTTTCACCCGTTCCACCTGGGAAATCAGATCCAGGTTTTCCTCCAGGGTCTTTCCAAAGCCCACACCCGGATCCAGACAGAGCCGCTGCCGGGCAATTCCCAAAGCCTGAGCCCGTTCTATCCTGTCCCGGAAAAAACGGCTCACCCGCTGGAACACATCTCCCTGGCCTCCGCCGGGATCCATGACAATGCATCCGCAGGGGGACTGGGCCGCCACCTGGAGCATCTCTTCTCCAAAGCCGGACACATCGTTGAGGATCGTGGCCCCTGCCTCCAGAGCGCGACGGGCCACCCAGGGGTAAAAGGTGTCCACGGACACGGGCAGGCCTGTCTCTTTCACCACCTGGGGCAAGACGGTTTCTATCCGAGCCCACTCCTCTTCCGGAGAAATGGCCTCATAGCCCGGCCGGGTGGACTGGCCTCCGATGTCCAGAAAATCCGCCCCTTCCCGGGCCATTTCCAAAGCCCGCTCCAGGGCGGTTTTGGGGCCCAGATATTTTCCCCCATCGGAAAAAGAATCCGGGGTCACGTTCAAAATGCCCATGATATAGGTGCGGGTCAAGGGAAATTCCCGCTCTCCCGCCTGAAATACAGCTGTTTCCATGGCCGCTCCTTTCTCAGGGATTCTGGGCCAGGTACAGGTCCACCGTGTCATACACCGGCAGGACTCCGCCCAAGGCTTCAATGGCCTCCTCCATGTCATGTTCCAAAGCCAGCCGGGCCTTTTTCTCCATTGCCCGATGGTCCGAATAGGTGTTCATCAGCCCCACATATTCCTGTGCGGTGAGGCGCCTCACACCGTGAAACACCCGGGCTTCCACCTGGGTGAATCCCCAAACCTCCAAGCACCGAACCTTGGAAGCCGCGTCCTCCTGGGAAATCCCCAGGTGGGTCTGGACCCGTTCTCCCCGGTATTTTCCATACACCTGCTGGATGGCGTCATACTCCGGGGTCCCCGGTTTCCCGGGACAAGGGTGATTCCAAAACAGAGCCACCACTCCGCCAGGCTTTAACAGGGATTGGATCCGGGGAAAGGCTTCCTTGGTTCCCACCCAGTGAAAGGAGGTGGCTGCGTAGAACAGATCGTAAGGGCCCTCCAGAGGAGCCGTGAGAAAATCTCCACACACCACCTTCAGCCCCGGCTGATCCCGAAACTTCTCCCGGGCAAAGGAGGCCAAATTGTCCCCCATTTCCACAGCGGTCACCTGCCAGCCTGCCCGCAGAAAAGGCTCGGTGGCCTGGCCGGTCCCCGAACCCATTTCCAATGCTTTTCCCCTGCTGCAGCCAGCCTTTTCCCCATAGGCGAAAATGGCCTCGAACAACTCCGGCATGTACCGGGGCCGATAACGATCATAATTGGCAGGGTCCTCGTTAAAGGTCCCCCGCAATGCGGTTTGTTCCATATTTGTATCCTTTCTTGCGGATGGTTACGGATGTTCCTGAGCCAACAAGTCCTTGACGATTTCTCCCGCCAGGATCAGTCCCGCCACACTGGGAACAAAGGCCATGCTTCCTGGCGTGGGACGTCCTGCGGTGCCTTTGGTGTCCCCCGGGGCGGCGGCGGCCGGGCGCAGGGATTCCTCGGTGGAATACACCGCCTTCACTCCCGTGATGCCCCGGCGCTTCAACTCCCGGCGCATCACCCGGGCCAGGGGACACACGCTGGTTTTCTCGATGTCCGCCACCCGGAAAGCCGTAGGGTCCAGTTTGTTTCCCGCCCCCATGGAGCTGATCACTGGCACCCCAGCCTCCCGGCAAAGGCGGATCAGCTCAATTTTGGAGGACACGGTGTCGATGGCGTCGGCCACATAGTCATATTGGGAAAAATCCACCTCATGGGCGTTTTCAGGGGTGAAAAACAAGGGCCTTGCCTCTACCCGGCACTGGGGATCGATGTCCAATACCCGGTCCCGGGCCACCTCCACCTTCAGCTTGCCCACGGTGCTTTCCAGGGCAATGATCTGCCGGTTGATGTTGGTCAGGCTCACCCGGTCTCCGTCAAACAGATCCAAGGCCCCAATGCCGCTGCGGGCCAAGGCTTCCACCACATAGCCTCCCACGCCTCCAACGCCGAACACCGCCACCCGGGCCCGTCGGAGCTTTTCCAGCCCCTCCGGCCCAATCAGCAGTTCTTCTCTAGAATATCGATGGATCACGGGTGGTTCCTCCTTTCCGGAACATATTCCACTCTTCCTCCAGGTGAAACGGCGCCTGGACATCCTCCCCACCGGCGTCCATGGCGCAAAGGCCCCACACGGACCTGGCTCCCGCCTGGTAAAGGGCCACCGCACAGGAACGCAAGGTGGCCCCGGTGGTGACCACGTCGTCCACCAGCAAAAGGTCCTTTCCCTCAGCCGCGTCCAATCCCCGGTAGGCGCCCCGGACGTTGTCGCTTCGCTGGGCCCGGGCCAGGCCATGCTGGGTTTCCGTTTCCCGGCACTGCTCCAGCAAATCCAGGCAGGGCAGCCTCAGTTCCCGGGCCACCCACTTGGCCAGAAGCGCACTTTGATTGTACCCCCGGCGCTTCAGCTTGGCCAGACTCATGGGCACATAGGCCACCCCCTGAAAAGACCTGTGAAAAGACTTGGCAGCGTCCGCCATGACCCAGCCCAAAGGTTGGGCCAAACTGGATTCTCCCCGGAACTTCATCCGATACAGGGTCGTGCGGAAAGACCCCCGGTAGGACAGCGGGGACAGCACTGACAAGCGCCCCTGTCCCCAGGGCCTTCCCTCTCCATCCGGAGGCAGCAGGAAATCCCGGGAAATGGGCTCCCCGGGAAGTTCCTTCTGGCAGGCCTTGCAAAACAGCTGTTCCGGCGGAAGAACCCGGAAACAGCCCAGGCACCGGTTGGGGCAGAGAATCCGCCACAACCGCTCCTGCCAGCTCAGCTTGTGGGTGAGAATCACAGGCTCCGGCAGAACCGGCGGAAAGCCTCCTGGCCTTCCGGAGTGTCCTTGTAAACTCCGGCGTTGCCCAGGATCTTTCCGAAGATCTGCCCCACGCTCTTCTGGATGGCCTGTTTCACGTCCCCTTGATCGGCACCCGCAGCCTTCAACTCCTCATACCAGGCGCGGTGCTTCTCCATCTCCGGCCGGCTCAGGATCTCCTCCGCCTGCTCCGGACAGCGCAGGGCCTGCTCCAGCAGCTGAGTTTCCGTCAGCAGCCGGGGAGGCAGAATGGCCAGACCCATCACCTCGATGAGTCCGATGTTTTCCTTCTTCACATGGTGGTACTGGGCATGGGGATGGAACAGCCCCAGAGGATGCTCTTCGGTGGTACGGTTGTTGCGCAGCACCAAATCCAGCTCATAGTCCTCTCCCCGGCGGCGGGCGATGGGAGTGATGGTGTTGTGGGGGGTATCTCCCGTATAGGCCAGGATCTCCACACTCTCGTCAGAATATTCCCGCCAAGCCCCCAGAATCTTCTCCGCCAGGGCCGCCAGACGCTCCCGGTCCTTCCCCCGCAGCCGGATCACCGACATGGGCCAGTGGACAATGCCCGCTTCTACGTCCTCGAATCCCTGGAATTCCACCCGCTCCCGAACAGGAGCCTTGGCCATGGGGAACTCATAGCAGCCCCCTTGGAAATGGTCGTGAGAAAGGATGGATCCCCCCACAATGGGCAGATCCGCGTTGGAGCCCACAAAGTAGTGAGGCAGCAAGGTGACAAATTCCAGCAGCCGGTCAAAAGAGGCCCGGCTTACCTTCATGGGACGATGCTCCCCGCTGAGAACGATGCAGTGCTCGTTGTAATATACATAGGGAGAATACTGCAAAAACCAGGGCTCTCCCCCCAGGGTCAAGGGGATCAGCCGGTGATTGCCCCGGGCCGCCTGATTGGCACTGCCCAGATACCCTTCATTTTCCGCGCAAAGGGCGCACTTGGGATAACCGGACTGAGGCGCGTTTTTAGCTGCGGCAATGGCCTTGGGATCCTTCTCCGGTTTGGAAAGGTTGATGGTGATGACCAGATCCCCATACTCTGTGGGAGCGGTCCACAGCTTGTCCTTCTCCACCCGGTCCACCCGGATGTAGTTGGAGGAACGGCTCAAGCCGTAATAATAATCGGTGGCTGCCTTTTTATCCTGCTCATACAGGCGGTAGAACTTTCCCACCACCTCCGAAGGACGGGGCATCAGGCAGTTCATCAGTTCCGTGTCAAACTGATCCCGGGCGTCCTGGGTGTCGGGATCGATGATTCCCGCTTCCGCCGCATACTGGCAGAGCGCTTGCAAGGGCTGCGCAGGATAGGGCAATTCCTCTTCCACCTGCTGGAGTTGGAATTCCCGCAGGCCCAACAGGGCCAACATCCGGTTGGCGGCGTAACGCTGGTCTTCCGGAGCCAGCAATCCCCGCTGAAGACCATAGTGCAAAAGACGGCTGATTTCTCGGCTGAGCTTTTCCATTTCCATGAAAACATCATCCTTTCTCGATTGGGTCCTATTGTACTACAGAACCCGGGAAGAAACAAGTTCGCCAGGGAAATTCCCCCTCCCCTTTTTCCAAAAAAGAGGACGCTTCCCGGTTTCCTCCGAGAGGCGCCCCCTGGGATCCCTTTTCCCAAAAATCGTCACGGGTTCGGGGATCCGTTCTTTTGCTGCTCCAACACTTTGGCGATCACCTGGAGCACCCGCACATAGGTGTTGCTGGCGTCCAGTTTCAAGTCCGCTCCGGCACTACCGGTTCCGGCAAGCTGCAGCTGGCTGTAAACCTGCTCCACGGCCGCCCGTGCCCATTCCGGCACCGAGGCCATGGTCTTATAGCGGGTCTCATTTTCCTCGTAGACCTTTTGGGCTTCTGCCCGGGCCAGCTTGACCACTTCTTCCTGGGTCATGTCATCTTCCCCCTTTCCCGACGTCAACTGGGGATAGTCCCGATAGGCCCAATCCCCGTCAAAGCTTTTTCCGTTGATCACCCATTGATCGGTAAACTGCCACATGCCGTAGGGCTTGTTGTAGTCCAGGGTATCGTTCCACTGGGCCACCCACTTGTCAAAGCCATCCAGCCGGGGGTTGTCCAGCCTGGTCTGCATCCAAAATAAAAAGGAGTAGATCCCGCAGTAATACCCCGCTTCCTGGATCCCCTTGCAGTAGGTCACCACGTTGTCCACCAGCGCCTCCCCTGTGGGCAGGGAACTGTCCTCCACATCGTACCAAACACCATAGGGAGGGCGCCTTCCCTTCAGAAGCCGGAGGGTGTGCTGAACCTCGCTCTGAGCCATGGCGGTATTCTTGGCGTAAGAATACAGGTACGTCCCCCAGGGGATACCCAAGGCCTGACACTGCGTTACGTTGGCCTCAAACTGGGAGTCATCCTGATTGGGATAATCCCCGCCGTAACCGCACCGGATGATCACAAAATCGATCTGGTCTTTCATGGCCGCCAGATCCACCTGTCCGTTAAACTCGGAAATATCGATGCCTTTCGCGGGAAGCTTTGTCATACTTTCACCTTCCTTCGGGGACGGTTTCCCCATGCCATCTTATGCAGTTTCCCGGACAAAGGTCCCTGGTCTTTGGGGAGGGCCTGGGAAAAAAGAGAAAAAAAGTGAAACTTGGGGGTTGACGACTTCCCAAAAATCTGGTATACTAGCGTCTGTTACGGGGGCATAGCTCAGCTGGTTAGAGCGCCTGCTTCACACGCAAGAGGTCACAGGTTCGAGTCCTGTTGTCCCCACCACAGTTTGACATAAGGCTATTCGAGGATTCGGATAGCCTTGTTGTTGTAATTATCTCTTTGTGTATGCGCTCAGCAGAGATCCACTGAACGCATCAACAAGGAGATAACTCCTTGATTTTGCTTGTTTGACCCAGATCACAGGATACTTTCTCCACCGGTTGGGAGTGGCGGCTGACAGTTGTCCAAGCCGTTGACATATCCACCGGGTGTTGATCAGGCTGATGCCTTACCCATCTCCATCAGGCAACGTGTTGCAGCACGTTGGCTCGCTCGCACGGAAGTCGTGGTCATGGCGCAGCTCTTCAGTGAGATTTTGTATTCTCTCCTGTGCTGGTATTCAGTTGTTTGGTGCGTAAAGGGTCGGCTGTCCGGCCCACTGCGCATATCTGCCCTGAAGGCGATATTTATGTCAGGGTAACAAAAAAAGGACTACGGATAGCGTAACACAATCCAAAAGTCCTTGAAATTCGGCTGACTTCATGGTATGATTTTATCACGCCATGTTTTAGGCAGAAAATCTCCGAGAGTCTTTGAGGATAGTGGCTGCTATCTTCCGAGATGAGAGTCCTGATGGGAGTTGGCGCTCCTATTGGGACTCGCTGGAGTTTTTTTATTTTTAATATACGGGTTTATTGTAATCTTTTTTAGGCAATTTGTCAAATAGAACTTTTACCGCCTTTTTTGGGGCGGTTTTTTCATTTTCCAAAGATTCCTTCCTCCCTTCCCCTCTCTTGATTTACGAAAGTGGGAAGGAAGAAGGAAGGAAAGATACTAAGGTCAATCTAATTAAGGTCTATATATATAGGGTAAAATTCTTTAACTTCTTGAAGTAAAGAAATTTAACCTTTAGAAGTAAAGAATTTTAACTTCTTGAAGTTAAGGACGTGACCCTTTGACCCAACAGTAACACTAATTACCCGTCGCTTTATTTTTAATCGCTCCTGCCAGAAGTTGGCTAAACAGATTCTCTTTTATGGGATTTTATAAATGCAATTTCTCGTTGCCATTGTATCTTTCCGTATTGTCCGAAATTTGCTATTGACTTTCTTGACTAAAATTGATATTTTAGTTGTTGTAATTTATCTATTTTGATATTTTATTTCAACTTAAATCGGTATCAACATCAGTATAGATGTGTGAATACTAATCTATTACAGAAAGGGTGGTTTTTTATGAAGATGAATCGTGTACGGAGGGTTCACGCTTCCTAACCCTCCGAATAAAATTTTGGAGGAAAGATATGGAAAATCAAATTACAGTCAGCAAGGCAACTCAAAATGAAAATTGGCAGGAATTACTGCACCTGGAAAGTGGCTATCTTCGGGAGATTGGTGAACAACCGCTTACGGAAGAACAACAGGCGCAACTTTTCCAAGCTATCCAAGAAAGTAGAATTACATTCTTCCTTGCGAAATTTGGGAAGCAGATAGTTGGAATATGTAGTGTTGCCCGTCACTTTTCCACCTTTGCTTGTACTGACACGGGTGTATTTGAGGACTTTTATGTAAAGTCAGAATTTCGCAAGAGAGGTATTGCAAGGGTACTTGCCCGAGCTGCTCAGAATTGGAGCAGTGAGCAAGGGCTTTCAAGTTTGACCGTCTGCTGTGCTCCTTGCGATGAACAAATGTATCAGTCACTCGGCTTTGATACTCAGCTTGGAAAAACCTATGCGAGAATAATGTAATTGTCAGATCTACAGGTATCTTTTCCCAAAAGAAGGGGCTGCTGCAATATGTGATGCAGCAGCCCCACTTTTGTTATCCTAAGCGTCAGCAAAGGATTTTTGTCTCCACAGGATAGTTTTTCCCCCTTTGGGGCAACGATTCCCCTGCGCTCTCTGCCAGGGAACAATCCTTTGTTTTTCCATTTACTCTTCCACTGCATGAAACGCAGAACAGCCATTACTTCACTTTCCGGTAGAAGGTAGCCCTGCTCATACCCAATCGCTTGCTGGCCTCCGTGGCAGTGATCTCCCCTTTTCTCCATAGCTCAACTACATCATGGAAAGCAGGATTCACAATGGGTTTTCTGCCCTTATACTTTCCTTGCTGCTTGGCAATGGTAATTCCTTCCTGCTGGCGTTGCAGAATATACTCCCGTTCCAGCTCGGCCACGGCGCCAAACACCGTAAGCATAAACTTGCCCGTGGGGGTTGTGGTATCAATGGCTTCTTTCTTGGAAACAAACTCCACTCCCTTGTCACGCAACCGCTCTATCAGTTCCAATAGGTCCCGGGTGTTACGGGCAAACCGGCTGATAGATTCTACGATCACCGTGTCACCCCGGCGGACGTACTCCATCATCTTCTTCAGTTGGGGCCGGTCTGTGCTCTTGCCGCTGGCTTTATCAATATACAGTTCTTCCACACCTAACTCCTGCATCATTACCTCTTGACGCAGGGTGTTTTGTTCTTGGGTGCTCACCCGGATATAGCCAATTTTCATTCAAATTCATCTCCAACTGTATCAATAGGGTGGTGTTAGCACATGATACGCCTCATAATTCTAAAACGCACCCTAATGATACACATTTTCACTGTCTCATATGGGTATAGCCTATTGAGTCACTTGCCCTCCAGGAGGGAGAGCAGAAATAATCTTCCTTCTGGAAGCGCTGCTAATTGCACCACTCCGCAAATATTGTATTTCAGGTTACAAACAATGTCAATTTCGTGCGTTGTATCTTGGCGGTTCACCATGAAACGCTCAGTTATTTGGCGTTCAATCTGTCCCAAATAAAACACAAAAGGGACCCTCGAAAGGGTGTCTCACTAAGGGATTTTATTCCTTGGGAAAATATCGGCATAGTTTGGAGAAATCCGGCTATGCCGATTTTTTCTGTTCTTGGGGCAATTCCACTGCACCGATGAAATTCCAATGGATAAGGATTGTTTGCTTTTTCGTCCGTGTGCCAGGCACCTTTTCTGGCTTGAACACATCGATGCGCTCTACCAAGGCACGGATGATTTCGGCATCCAGTTCCTTGACCTCTGTGTACTTTTTGACCTGGGTGAGGAAGGAATCAATGTTCAGCCGTTGCACCTTCGCTTTAGAAATGTCCTCCTTCAGAACAAGCACTCTGGCTTCAAGATCTTTCTGTTCCTGCTCATAGGTGGCAGTCATTTTGGCAAAGCGATCATCGCTTATCTTACCATCGATGTTATCCTCGTAGAGCCGTTGGATGATTTCGTCCAGTTTGTGGATGCGCTGTGTGGATTGCTCCAATTCTCTGGTACTGTCACGCAGCTGCTTGCTGAGTGCTTTTTCGTTGTTCTTGGTGAGTAACTCTACAAATTCGGATTCCCTGTTACGAACGAATGCGAGCATCCGATTGATCTCCGTGAGTAGAATCTGCTCTACCTGGACATTGTGAATTTGGTGCGATGAGCATTGCCCCTTGCGTTTGCGGTAGGTGGCGCACACGAAATGCTCCTGCTCGTGCGTCCAACCTCTCGCTCTTACCTGGTACAGCTTGGCACCACAATCCGCACAGTAGAGCATTCCAGACAGGGCAGGCATCTCACCCATGGGGGTCTGCCGCCGTCTGCCGTTGCGGATATTCTGCACAATTTCAAAGGTTTCCTGGTCAATAATGGCTTCGTGGGTGTTCTCAAAAATCACCCATTCGGCTGGGTCGTTATTGACCTTTTTCTTTGACTTGTAGGATTTCTTCTTGGTCTTGAAGTTCACCGTGTGACCAAGATATTCCATCTTCAGCAGAATATCTGCCACAGTACGGCTCTGCCATGCGTAAATATCATCCGGAACCTTGGCAGGCGTGTGGATGCCCATTTCCCTGAGATGCGCCGTGGGAACAGGTATTTTCCGCTGTGACAGTTCCGTGGCTATCTGCGAGGGGCCTCGTCCGGCTACGCAAAGCCGGAAAATATCTCTCACCACATCGGCTGCGACCTCGTCCACGATCCAGTGGTGCTTATCGTCCGGGTCTTTGAGATAGGCGGATACAGGAACTTTCGTCCGTTTACCGCTGCGGGTTTCATAGTTCCAGCATAACCATAACTTCTGTTGTTTCAGTTCGGCCATGTACATTTCCGGCATCATCTCCTTCCTCTAATCGTTGCACTGTAGTCATTCTTCTCTATTTGCAGTGATGACCAGCCATTCCCTAAAAGTGTCTACGGGGATCAGGATCCTCGAACCGATGCGGATGGACGGGAAACCGGGCGTTTTCACCAATTCATACGCTTTCGGCAGGGAAATCCCCATCTGTGCAGACAGCTCCTGCACACTCATTGTTGTTTTCTCCATGATCATCATTACCTCCGTTTCTTCTGAATTTTGGGCGTAAAAATACCACCTTCGTTTCCGAGGGTGGCATCTGTGATCACTTCAGCACGATCACAGCTTTTCCATTGGTTTTCATCTTGAGTACCGCATTGTATGGCGTTAAGTCTTTGTATCCGGTGCTGCTATGCTTGTTCAGCATTTCTTCACGGTGTTTGATGCGGCGGTTCCTTCGCTGTCGCTCTCTGCTTTTCATGTCTGCTTCCTCCTTTGGATAAAAAGATAGACTGCCCCCGTAGTGCGGGGAACAGCCTGTTTTGGTTGACTTCCGCGAATGAGATAAGTGCTTCTCACTTTTCTCACTCTTATTATATAACTTTAAGTTAGTGCAGTCAATAGCTTTACAGAAAAAATTGCAAAATATTTTATACAGTTGTATTGTTTTAGAAAATATATTCTCACATAACGCTTGACAAAACTCACAGATAGCAATATAATAAAGTTGAAATTTGAAACGAGGTGTGAGAATTATGTTCCCTGAACGATTAAAGGAATTGAGAAAAGAAAAAGGAATGACGCAGATCGAACTGGCAGCGGCGCTTGGCGTATCCAGCGGCACGGTCGCCATGTGGGAAACCGGTAAACGCAAGCCCAGCTTTGAGATGATGGATAGACTGACAGATGTTTTTGATAAGCGTCTTGATTATATCCTCGGCACCTCCGATGATCCCGCTCCTGCAAAGCTGAACGATGATGAAATCGCACAGCTTGAGGACTGGGCTGTACAGGAAGAATACGAAGATGTTATGCGTAAATATTCGCTTCTTGACGAATTTGGGCAGAAAACGATAGCTGCCGTCCTTCGTACAGAATTTGCCCGTTGCCAGGAGCAGGGAACACTGAGAAGCGGCAAGGGCGTGTCGGTATCGGTAAAAGTACGAGAACTGACTCTGGATTCTGGTAAGCAGCATGATTCGGAAGAATGATCATATATCAGGTTGTCCTGTACTACCCATTGGACATGAGGAGGGCGATTTTACGAAGTCTTCACAATTTTTAGGTCTCCACCTTGCGGCCACAGGGATAGCGGAATATGAGTATAAAACAAAAAATCCTATGCCATTTCTGGCACGGGAAGAAAAAAGTCTCACAACGCGATTTCCCCGTGAGACTGGTAACATTAGCTTCATAGATAATTCCGCATCCTAAAAGCGTGAATAATATCTGAGATATATTGAAAGTATCACAGAAATGTAATAAAATATATACGGTATTTGACGAAGGAGGGCATAAGATGGCTGTAAGTTATAAAAGACTTCTGCATTTGATGATTGAAAAGGATGTGTCCAGTGCCGAACTGATGCGGAAAGCGAATATCTCGGCTAACATTATCTCCAAAATTAAGAATGGCCAGTATATGGCATTAGATAAAGTAGAAAGTATTTGCGTGGCTATGGACTGTACACCTAACGATATATTAGAATTTTTGCCGGAGGGAAAAGAGCATGACTGATAAGGAATTGAAAAAATTAAAGGATGACCTCTGGCATTCTGCGGATATGCTCCGTGCCGGGGCGCACTTAGCTGCCAACAAATACGGTCAGCCGATTCTCGGTTTGATATTCCTGCGCTATGCAGATATCCTATATAAGCAGCACAAGGACGAAATCGAGGCTAAGTATAATAAACTCAAGGGCACCCGTATGGAAAAATCCATGAAGGATATCTCCATCGAAGTCTGTGGTTTCTATCTCCCCCCAGAGGCTTATTACGATGAAATCAACAATGCTCCCGATGATGCTAACAAAGCTACTCTTGTAAAAAAGGCTATGCAGGCCATCGAGGATAATAACGATAAAATGGATAGTGTCCTGCCCAAGGAAGTGTACGGACAGCTTGTTCCCGAAGAGGAGCCGGAACTACTCTCCAAAATTGTCCGTGTATTCAAAGATATTCCCGAAAACATCAGCGTTGACCTGTTCGGTGAGATTTACGAATTTTTCCTTGGCAGTTTTGCTCTGCAGGAAGGTAAAGACGGCGGTACATTCTATACGCCTGCTACTGTTGTTCGCTATATGGTAGAGGTGCTTCAGCCGGAATCCGGGGACAAAATGTTTCTTGACCCTGCCTGCGGCTCTGGCGGTATGTTTGTACAGGCGGCTCGATATATGCACAATCACAATGTCAGCGAAACGGATATGATGAAATTCCGTTGCTACGGCGTGGAGAAGGAACCCGATACCGTAAAGTTGGCAAAAATGAACCTTCTGCTGAATAATGTGCGTGGTGAGATCACCGAGGCAAACTCCTTCTATTCTGACCCTTATGACGCAGTGGGCAGGTTTGACTATGTTATGGCAAATCCGCCTTTCAATGTAGACGAGGTCGTTTATGAGCGTGTGAAGGACGATGCCCGTTTCAACACCTACGGCATCCCGAAGAATAAAACCAAGTCCACTAAAAAAGCCAGTGACAAAAAGGAAACTGTGCCGAATGCAAACTACCTGTGGATTTCCTATTTTGCATCTGCACTGAAGGACACCGGCAAGGCAGCTCTTGTTATGGCAAACTCCGCATCCGATGCCGGAAACAGCGAATATGACATCCGCAAGAAAATGATTGAAGAAGGTATCATCAGCCAGATGGTGACCCTGCCATCCAATATGTTCTCCTCTGTAACCTTGCCGGCCACACTGTGGTTTTTTGACAAGGCAAAGGCTCAGTCTGACAAAAAAGGCGAAATTCTCTTTATTGACGCCAGAAATGTGTTCACCCAGATCGACAGGGCGCACCGCAAATTCAGCGATGAGCAGATCAAGAACTTGGGTATCATTTCCCGCCTGTACGATGGTGATACACAGTCTTTTGCGGATTTGATTGCAGAATACGAACTGGCCCTCGCCGCCGCTTCCGAAGCCACGGAGGATAAGGAAGAAAAGACCAAGGCATACTGGCAGGCTCAAATTGACTGGCTCACCGAGCGTTTCCCCGATGGCGTGTATTGCGATGTTATCGGTCTTTGTAAGGTGGCTAAGTTGGAGGGCGAGGACGGCATCATCGACCAGGACTATTCTCTCAATGCCGGACGCTATGTTGGTGTGGTTATTGAGGACGATGGTTTGACCGCAGAGGAATTCAAGGCAGAAATGCTGGCACTAAACGGCGAACTTGCTGCTCTCAATGCAGAGACGAAGGCTATAGAAGAGGCAATTGCTGCAAATATCGCAGGATTGTTTGGTGAATGATATGGAATATGAAAAGTTAGGAACATATTGTGATGTCATTTCCGGCTATGCTTTCAAAAGTGCAGATTGGCAGGATGAGGGTGTTCCTGTAATCAAAATCGGCAATATAAGTAACGGATGTGATGTCATATTGGATGAATCGACCCAGTATGTCGATGAAAGTTTTTGTGATAAACTTGATAAAAAGTACCTCATCGAAAATGGTGATATTTTAATCTCGCTTACGGGAAGTCATATTAACCAACCGAATTCCATGGTTGGCCGTAGTTGTCGGAACTATACGGACAGATTGTACCTTCTTAACCAAAGAGCCGGTAAAGTGATTCCCTTTGATACCGTAGACAAGGATTATTTATATTATCTGTTCACAACCAAGGCAATAAAATACGATGTCGCCAACCGAGCATACGGCGGTGCAAACCAAGTAAATGTAAGCCCCAAAGATATAAAAAATATCAAATGGGCATTCCCGGAAATCAACATTCAACGCAGAATTGCTGACATCCTCTCCAAATATGATGCACTGATTCACAATAACAACAAGCGCATCAAGGTTTTGGAACAGATGTCGGAAAGCCTATACAAAGAGTGGTTTGTCCGTTTCCGCTTTCCGGGATATGAAAATGTAGAATTTGCTGAGGATTTACCTCTTGGATGGGAAATTAAACGATTGGGTGAATTTGGGGTCAGCTTAGACTCTGGCTCCAGACCATCTGGCGGTGTGGACGATTCGATAACAGAAGGCGTTCCTACGCTTGGTGCTGAAGCGGTAAAAGGCTTGGCAGAATTTGATTATTCCTCAGTCAAGTACATTCCGCATGAGTACTATAACAAGATGAAGCGCGGCAAATTTGACGGCAATGCAATCTTGGTATATAAAGATGGTGCATATATCGGAAAAACTACAATTTTTAGAAACGAATTTCCGTTCAAGGTATTTGCGGCAAACGAACACGTATTTTTAATGAAAGCAAATAATTTTGTGTATCAGAACTATTTGTATTTTACATTGCACCAGAAAGAATACTTCTATTTGATGCAAAACTTAAACCGAAACGCTGCACAGCCCGGTTTGGCACAGCCGGATATTAAGCGTATCAAAATAACTGTTCCATCCGAAAATGTGATTAGGCAGTTTAATGCAATAATTGAGCCTATGTTTGATGAGGTTTTTCAGTTGGCAAAAGCTAATAGAAATATTGCGCAGCAACGGGATATGCTCCTGCCTCGTTTGATGAGTGGTAAATTGGAAGTGTAAACGATTGGAGGTGTCAAAATGGCAAAGTATATTACTGAAGATGATATTGAAATAGCCGTTTTGGACAAGCTGTCGCATCCCGATTTTGATTACGATATCATAAAATGCGACCCCGATCCAAGCAAGCGTGAGGATTTGAATGACGGCACTGGACGCTCCTCTAAAAAGGAGTGTGTTTTGCCGTGCATTTTGAAAGAGTCCCTCATGAAGATAAATCCTCACATCCCGGAGGGCATTATCGACGATGTTGCGAAAACGCTGACCCGCGATTACACCGGAACGGACATCGTTGCCACCAACTATGATTTGTACAATAAAATCCGAAACCAAATCAAGGTCAAGGTACGCAGAAACGGCAGGGATGATTTTGACTTTGTAAAGCTTGTGGATTTTGACACTCCGGCAAACAACACCTTTACGGCTGTTTCCCAGATGTGGATACAGGGCAAGCTTTACTGGCGCAGGCCCGATGTGCTTGTGTTCGTCAACGGCCTTCCTCTTGTATTCATCGAACTGAAAAACAGCGTGGTCAAGGTGGAAGAAGCCTATAACAAAAATCTGCAGGATTACATAAAGGATATTCCCAATCTGTTTGCTTTCAACCAGATCTGCGTTCTGTCCAACGGTCTGGAAACAAGGCTCGGTGCCTTCAATGCCACTTACGATTATTTCTTTGAGTGGCTGAAGGTGGACAGCGAAAAGGAAAAGCCGAATCGTGCCGATATCCGTGACAGCGGTGTGTCCATTGTGTATTTCATTGACGGTCTGCTGAAAAAAGAGCGTCTTATCGATTATATTGAGAATTTCGTTCTTTTTGATAATCACAAATATAAAATCATCGCCAAGAACCACCAGTACCTCGGTGTAAATAACCTCATCCGTGCTGTTGAGCGCAAAGAGGAACTCAAGGGTAAGCTGGGCGTGTTCTGGCATACGCAGGGCAGCGGCAAATCTTATTCTATGGTCATGTTTGCCCGTAAGGTAAAGCGTAAAATCACCGGCAATTTCACCTTCCTCATCATTACTGACCGTGAAGACCTCGACACGCAGATTCATAAAAACTTCGTGCGTACCGAGGTTATCGGCAACAACGATGAGTGCCGCCCGAAGAATGGTGAGCAGCTCCGTGATTTCTTGCAGAAAAACAAGGAATTCGTGTTCACGCTCATCCATAAGTTCCGTTATGATAAAACCAAGAAATACCCGATTCTGTCCACACGAAACGATATTTTTGTGTTGGTAGACGAGGCACACCGCACGCAGTATAAGGACTTGGCAGAAAATATGAGAGCCGCCCTGCCGAATGCAAACTTTATCGCATTCACGGGAACTCCGCTGTTAGGCTCCAAGCGACTGACCAATCAGTGGTTCGGTGACTATGTTTCCGAGTATAACTTTGCACAGTCCGTTGAGGACGGCTCCACTGTGCCGCTGTTCTACAGCCGCCGTGTGCCGGAGGTGGGTCTTACCAACGATTTCCTCGATGATGATGTTGTAGATATTATCGAGGATGAAAACCTTAATGAGGACGAGGCTCGGCTTCTGGAAAATTCCGCATCCCGTATCTTAGAGGTTATCAAGCGTGATGACCGCCTTGAGAAGATTGCGCAGGATATTGCTCATCACTTCCCACGCCGTGGTTTCCTCGGTAAAGGTATGGTCGTTTCCGTTGACAAATACACTGCTGTTACCATGTACAACAAGGTGCAGCACTATTGGGCAGAGGAAAAGAAAGCTATTATTGCCGAGCGTAATGCCGCCCAAACCAAGGAAGAGCGTGATAAGCTGACTGCCATTCTTGATTATATGAATCATGTGGAGATGGCTGTCATTATTTCCGAAGAAGCGGACGAAGTCAAAAAGTTCTCTGATAAGGGTCTCGACATTACAACGCACAGGGCAAAAATGAATGCCATTACTGTGGATGGCAAGGATATTGAGGATAGATTCAAAGAGCCGAACGATAAGCTGCAGCTCGTGTTTGTCTGCGCTATGTGGCTCACCGGCTTCGATGTGAAAAATCTGTCCACGCTATATTTGGATAAGCCGATGAAATCGCACACACTGATGCAGGCCATCGCCAGAGCAAACCGTGTGTACCCCAACAAGCCGTGCGGCATCATTGTGGACTATGTAAATGTCTTCAAATATATGAAAAAGGCGCTGTCCGATTATGCCGTTCCCGACGATGATACTCTTATGCCCGCAAAGGACATCGAGCAGCTGATATATCTGCTCAATTCCTGCATTGACGAGGGCGATGCCTTCCTGCAGACCCTTGGTGTATCTTTGGACAGCATTATTGGAGAAAGTACCACCTTTGACAAATTGGATGCACTGCGAAGTGCATACGATGCCGTTGTGGCCAATGACGAAAACAAGGATAAATTCAAGGTTATCACCAATACGATGATTAACCTGTACGAGGCATCCAAGCCAGAAATCTTTGAGCGTCATTGGGATAATGAGAAATTCTCGCCGCTGGCCTATATCCACGGATTGATGCACAATAAGATTGACGATGAAAAAATCCAACGTGCCAGAAATCGTATGGCCAATGTGCTTGATAGCAGCGTTTCTTCCGCTACTGCCGAGGATAAGCAGAAAGAATATGCTATTCACGGCACCAAGGTTATCGACCTCTCAAAAATCAACGTGGACGAACTCCGGGCAGAAATCAAAAAAGCCGTTTATAAGGCCGTTGAAATCGATGATCTCAAGGCGTTTCTTGAAAAGGCTCTGCAGGATATGATAAGCCGAAATTGTACCAGAATGCGATTCTCGCAACGGTTCAAGGCTATCATTGACCGATACAACGCCGGTGGTTCCGAAAACGAGGATTACTACGAACAACTTGTAAAACTGCTTGAAGAAATGCAGAAGGAGCAGGAGCGTCCGAATATGGAAGGCTTGACGGAAGAGGAACTGGAAGTATACGACCTTCTGGTGCGTGGCAAAAAACTCACGCAGGCAGATGAGCAAAAGGTAAAACTTGCTGCCAAAAACCTCTTTAAGAAGCTGACCACAGAGAAAGCGGAACTTTTGGTGGTGGACTGGTATAAAGATGATCAGCCAAAAATGAAAGTAAAATCCGCAATCGAATATGCGTTGAACGAAGATTTGCCGATGTGTTACGATAAGGATTCCTTTGAGGCAAAAACAAATCTTTTGCTCAATCACTTCATCGACATGGCAATCCAGGGTTACGGCTGGATCGCGGCCTAAGGAGGTGTTTTCGTACGAAAGTAAAAACAACAAATAGAAAATTGTGGTTGAACTATATCAAACCCGTATCGGCAAGTGCAGGAATAATATCTTTTGTTTTAGCATTTGTTGATTTAAACCAATGCACAAGAATAGCAATGGGCATTGGCTATTTCTTGATCTTAGTGATTATGTTTCTTGTGATGTTATATAGAGCAAATAGAAAAACATCTCAAAAGTTATATATCAATGGTACAGATGTAAAAATTGTGTATGGGGATATTTTTAGCCAAAATGGAATAAAAATCATTGCATTTAATGAGTTTTTTGATACTCAAGTTGATGACCGAATTATTTTGGCTACTTCAGTAAACGGCCAGTATATATTACATCATTCTGATGGTAAAGCCTCTATAGACGCAGCAATTGCCAAAGAGCAACATCTCAATGAGGCAGTGGTTCAAAGAAATGTTTCACGCAAACAAGGTGGAAAGCAAATAAAATATCGCCTTGGAACAATATGCCCAGTTAACGATTATTTTCTGTTAGCATTCACCCATTTTGACGAAAATGATAGAGCATATTTGTCCTTAGAGGACTATGTTTCATGCCTAATGCATATGTGGACTGAGTTGGATTGTTTTTATGCCGGCAAACCGATTAATATCACACTTTTGGGAAGTGGAATGACTCGCTTCAATAATGGTGTTGTTTCTGAACAAGAATTACTTCATCTGATTGTTCGTACATTTGAAATAAGCAAGATTCGATTCGGTAACACGTCATCTATTACAATTATATTAGATGAAAAGGTTAAGGAAAAAATCAATCTTTATAATATAGGCAAGGAGGAGTAAAAATGGCATATAGGACAAGGACATACATTGCCGCTGATTGGAGTGGTGATCGTGACGCAGTAGAACAACTTCGTAAATGGAATAATGGATATTGGAGCCTCTCTTTTACCGATGCACATGATTTAACGAAATCCAATGACTCAAGTCTAAACTGTAGTATAAAAAGTTCTTTAAAAACAAGAATGGATGCATCTAAAACATTCGTATTGATTGTTGGAGATAACACAGATACTGTTACGGCAGGAAGCTGTCGATATTGCAGTAGTTATAATTCTTGGACATCAAGCTGTGCAAGAGGACATTATGTGGATTACCGTAGTTATATAAAATACGAATGTGATAAAGCAATAGAAGCTGGAATTAAAATTGTTGTTTTATACAATTCAACATCTGTTTCAAGAAATAAGTGTCCAGAAGCCGTTCGTTATAAAGGAACTCATGTTGCGATGGTATATCGTAAAGATGGAAAACTTTACTGGGATTATAATGCAGTAAAAAATGCTTTGAACTAAAGGAAAAGACCACACAGCAGACATCGTAGCCTGTTGTGTGGTCTCTTTCGTTGTTGGCACCGCTTGAGGTTATCGCTCAAAAATTGATTTTTTCATAAATCCCTAATTGAACGCCCCAAAAGGGTCCCTTTGTTCTTGCAGGTTAGTTTGCCAAATTTACATTGAATTTCATCAGGATACTGGCTGTAAATGTCAACGAAAAAGTGAACCAGGCGCTCATGAAAAAGTGAGCCACAAAC
>UQQZ01000033.1 GCA_900543305.1 uncultured Oscillospiraceae bacterium | reverse complement strand
AGGCTGGTTGTACTGGGGAGGCTGATACTGGGGCGCGCCGTATTGCGGGGCTCCGTACTGGGGAGCACCATACTGGGGGGCGCCATATTGAGGAGCTTGCTGAGGTTCCGGTTCCGGCTGGGGGGGTTCCGGTGCGTGGGGCGGCTCCGGAGTGCGGAAGGGATCTCCCTGATAGGAAGAATTGGGCGTTTCATTGGGATCCCAGGTCAAATGGGGCGTCTGTCCCCCATAGGGGTTGGAATTCCCGGTGGGGGCGCCCACAGCGGGTTCCCCGGCTTCGCCCTGAGAGACCTGTGCGTTTTCCTGGGGCATGGGGTTGGCCGCCCCGGCCTGGGGAGCCGAATCCTGGGAAGGCTGAGGAGTGTTGTCCTCTGGTTCCCAGGGATTGTTCTGGTTGAAATCCGTCATAATGGGTTCTCCTTTTTCAAAAGTGTCAATCCTTTAAAAATACGCCGTTTGCGTCGGTATTGATGCGTCCATCCAGAAGCTTTACACCGTCCACGATGCCCCAGATGAACATGATCACTGCGCCGATGCCGCAGGTAAACAGGGTCAGCAGCAGCTGCAAAAGACCCCGGGAAGTGTTTCCCAGATAGAAACTGTGGATGCCGTAGGTGCCCAACAGAATGGCGAGAATGCCTGCCGCCACACGGCTTTTCTGCGCATAGCCGGGAGGGGGATCCATTCCGGCTTGGGGCTGGTACTGAGGGGGATTATACATAGGTGGTTGGCCGGAATTTTGGTCGTAGTGATAGTAGTCTGGCATAGATGTACCATTCCTTTCCCAGGCCGCTGTGTCCCAAGTCAGGACGGGGAGCGGCATACTATTTCATCGGTTCGCGATACCGTTTTCTCATCTTCCACTTTATCTTACACTACCCACTTTTGGAAATCAAGACAGGGCCTTGGAAAGTAAGATAAAATTAAAGACTGAAAGATTTTTTTTAAAATTTTCAAAAAGTTGTCCTCTAGAGGGCAACTTTTCGCTGTTTTCTCCGGTAGGATGGAAGGAGTTTTTGCAAGACTGCTTCCAGAAAGGAGGAAAGTATGCTGGGATTCCGGAAAAAAGAACAGACGGCGGCGCTCAGTGTGCAGACCCGTCCGGAGGAATCGTTCCACCTCTGCCGGGGTGCCATGCCGCCGGGACCCGGCGAACGGGCTCTCTACCGGGCCCTGCGGGAAAGCGTTCCCATCATCGACGCGTCCATCTCCAAGCTGCGGAGGCTGTTAGGCGACTTTCAGGTGATTTGCCCGGAGGAGGAAACCCAGGAACGGCTGGAGCATTTCCTGGAAAATGTCCGGGTGGGGGCTACGGAACAGGGGATCGATGCCTTTGTGGGGGTGTATTTCGAAGAGCTCCTCACCTACGGCAACGCGGTGGGGGAAATGGTATTGGGGGGCGGCCAAGTGGCAGCCCTGTACAACGCTTCCCTGGATCGGGTAGAGCTGGAACAGGTGGGCCCCCTGGAAGTCCAAGTGTCCGTGTGGGAGAAAGGAGGAAAGCGGCTTTGTCCGTATCCTCAGCTTTTGCTGGTCTCTGCCTTGAACCCGGAAGCGGGGGCAATCCGGGGGACCTCCTTGCTGCGGGGACTGCCCTTTGTCAGCGAGATCCTGCTGAAGATCTACAAAACCTTGGGGGTCAACTGGGACAGGTTGGGAAACGTTCGGTTTGCGGTTACCTGCAAGCCTGACCCCACCGGAATGGTGGCCGGAGAACGGGCCCGGCAGCTGGCAGGAGAATGGAAACGGGCCATGCGTGCCGGAGAGGTCAACGATTTCGTAGCCGTAGGGGATGTGTCTATCAAGGCCATCGGCGCGGACAACCAGATTCTGGACAGCGAGGTTCCGGTGCGCCAGATGCTGGAACAGATCGTGGCAAAACTGGGGGTGCCTCCCTTTTTGCTGGGGCTTTCCTGGTCTTCCACCGAGCGGATGTCCAGCCAGCAGGCAGATATTCTCACCAGCGAGCTGGATGCCTACCGCCGGGTGATCACTCCGGTGATCCGGAAGATCTGCCGCACTTGGCTCACCTTGGAAGGGTTGGATCCACAGTGCCGGGTGGAGTGGAACGAGATCACCATGCAGGACGAGGTGGACCATGCCAACGCCCGGTATTTGACCGCCAGGGCCAGGCAATTGGAGATAAAGGAGGAGGAGTCATGAAGGAGGGCCAGGTGAGAAAGTCCGCGGCGGCCCCGGACATGGAGAAAATCAATCGCTACACCAGGAGGACCTTTGCTCCGGAAGAGGTGTACACCTTTTCCCTAGTGCTGTGCGACAACGAGGTTGACCGAGATTTTGAACGGTTTTCCCTGGAGGCTCTGGAAGGCCTTCGAAAACTGTTTCCCGGGAAGACCTGCCTTTTCGACCACCAGCGCAGCGCAGCAGGGCAGACAGCCCGAATCTACGATACCGCCCTGGAAGAGGAGCCGGGCAGAACCACCCAGGCAGGAGAGGTCTACACCAAGCTGACCGCTCAGGCTTATTTGCCCAGAACCCAGAAAAACCAGGAGGTCATTGAACGGATCGAAAGCGGGATGCTCAAGGAAGTCAGCGTGGGATGCAGCATGAGGCGTTCGGTGTGTTCCCTGTGCGGCAAGGAGCGGTGCGAGCACGAAAAAGGCAGAACCTACGGAAGCAAGGTGTGCCACAGAATCTTGATGGATCCGGCGGACGCCTACGAATGCTCTTTTGTGGCGGTCCCCGCCCAACGGGCCGCCGGTGTTGTCAAACGATATGAAAGGGGGATATCCATGGATTACGAGAAGAGTTTGGAAACAGCGGGAGAAGAGGGAGTGTGTCTGACAAAATCCCAAGCCATGGAGCTGCTGCACCAGGTGAGAGCCTGGAAGGAAGAGGCCCAGTGGGGCCGTGCTTATCGGGAGAAGCTGACCCGAGACGTGCTCAAATTCAGCGCGGTGGTCCAGCCGGAACTGCCTCGAAACGTGATGGAGTCGGCCGTAAAGGGACTGGAGCCCGGAGAGCTTTCTCAGATGGCGGAGACCTACGAGAAAATGGCCCAAAAGCAGCTGCCCTTGAAACCCCAGCTGGTTCCGGAAGATACCCGGGCTGTGGCGCTGGACAATGGGGAGTTTCAGATTTAAGGGAGCTTTCCGAGAAGCTCTTGTTCTTTCCCCAAACACACATTCAGGATTCGCAACGATGCAAACAAAATAAAGGAGGAGTAAATCAATGGCAGGTTATGAAAACATTCAGTTGGAAAAGGGAATGTACGCCGTTCCCGGTAAAAGCTTTACCCAGGTTCTGGAGGAATTGGACCGGTCTGAAAATTACCGTGGCACCCCTCTGGAGGGCCTGGACGCCTATCAGCGTCAGCTCAAGCGGTTTGACATCAAGGTAAGCGGTCCCGGTTCCGACACGGTGGAGCGGTTTTTCGCCACCACCTCCGGCGCTGCCCTGTTTCCCGAGTATGTGGCTCGAGCAGTGCGCCAGGGCATGGATCGGGCCAACAAGGTGACGGACCTGGTGGCCACTGTTACCCACATTGACGCCATGGACTACCGGGGCATCAATGCCGATGGCGAAGACGGAGACTGGACCATGGCCCAGGTGGAGGAAGGCGCACAGCTTCCCGAAACCACACTGCGCACCAGCACGGGGCTGGTGAAGCTGCGCAAGCGTGGCCGGGTGCTGAGCAGCTCCTATGAAGCCCTGCGTTTCCAGAAGCTGGACTTGTTCACCGTTACCCTCCGGCAGATCGGCGCCTATATCGGCGTGTCCTTGAATCTGGACGCGGTGAACACCATCATCAACGGAGACGGCAGTAAGACGGGGATTTCCTTTGCGTCCAGTTCGGCTCTCAGCTATGGCGACTTTCTGAGCCTGTGGGGTTCTCTGGCCCCCTATGAGCTCAACGCCATTGCAGCGGGAACCAAGGGAATTCAGGACCTGCTCCAGATCAGCGAGTTTAAAGATGCTCAGGCAGGTCTCAACTTCCAGGGAACCGGAAAACTGTGCACTCCCCTGGGGGCCACTCTGGTACATATTCCCGGCATGGAGGACGGCAAAATCATTGCCCTGGACAAGAACTGTGCCTTGGAAATGGTTCAGGCCGGTGACATCCTTACCGACTATGACAGACTGATTGACCGTCAGCTGGACCGTACCGCCATCAGCGTTATGGCAGGGTTTGCACGGCTCTATGCCGGCGCTGCCCAGGGTGTCAGCTACACTGCAGGTTAACACGGATTGAGGGAGGAGGGGGACGGCGGTCCCCCTTTTTTCCTTCCTTAAGGGAATAGAAAAAAGCTGAAGGAGGAATTGCCATGGAATTGGATGTGGCGGCGGTAGAATTGGAGTTTGCCAAGTTCAGCGGGGAAACGGCTCAAGAGGACGGCACCCAGCGTCAAGCTCTTTGCGCGGCCCTTTGCGCTCAATGTGCCCGTCAGGTTCAGGGGCAGCTGAAGCCCGGTTTGACCCAGGAGGAATTTGCCCTGTATCAGCAGGATCTTGCCGCTCTGGCCGCGGCAGAGGCCTTGTATCAACTGCTTCTCACCGAGGAGGCCTCGTCTCCTCAAAGTCTGACGGCAGGAGATGTGAAGGTGACCTCCGGGGAAGGGAGCGGAAAAGCAGCTCTGTTGGCAGCGGAAAAGCGAAGGGCTGTCGGCCAAGTTCTACAGGAACCGGGGTTTTATTTTGGTAGAATCGGAAGGGAGGATCCCCATGACACAGCGGAGTGATTCCCTGTTCCGTCGAGCGGGCCGTGTGACGCTGACCCGTCAGGACGGCAGTCAGGTGCAGGGATTCGGGATCGTGGTTCCTTGGGGGGAACAGACGGACGACCTCTGGGGAGAAAGACCCCATTTACTAGGATTGTTGACAGCTCCTCTGTACCGGTTTGTGGGTAGTTTCCCGGAGCTGGCAGAAGCCCGAGGGGCAAAGCTGGTCCAGGGGGAGGAACAGTATCGGGTACTCCGTCCGGAAAGCGTAACCTTGGGAGGGCGCAGGCTCTTTGAGCGGGCCCTGTTGGAAAGGTGGGAAGACGATGGCGGAACTTGATTTGCTGGACCAGGTTTTGGCTTATTTTCGGAACAATGTGGAGGACGTGGAATTCCGCCGGGCCTATGACCCCAGCTGGGGAACCCGGCTGTTGGAACGGCCCTTGGTCAGCGGAGAAGTGGCAGCCTGGCGGCAGGAGGGACAGGTTCAGGAAACCACCTTGCGCTTTTCCCTCTTTGCTCCCAAAGAACAGCAGGGGGAAGAGCTTCTGCTGACTTTGTGGAATCTGGTGGCAGATCACTTTCCCAGTTGCTGCCGGCTGGAGCGGGAGTCCGGAAAAACGGATGCCATTACCCGGCTGCGATATTTGGGATTTCAGGCCATATTCCTAGGTGGCGAGGAAAACGGACAGGGAGTGCCCTTGCTCCTGGAGGGAAAATCCTATTCGGTGGCGGAGGCCTCTGTGTCTGTGCATCTGACGGGAAATGACCTGGTTGCCGTGGGCGAAGAGGTGCCCTTTGGACGGGAAGGGGCCCGGTTGGAGTACCAGGTGGAATTGGAAGGTCTGGACACCCAGGGTCTGGAGCGTCTTACGGTATTTACCGCTGAGCTGAGTGGCGGTGTATACACTGGATGTCGGTGGAAAAGCCTGGATCTGGCTGGCGGAAAAGGCATTTTTCTGGCCAGCGGTTGGCAAGAAAAGGGGGAGTAACAGTGGAGCGGCAGGAACAGACCAGCCGGGATCGGGCCGAAGAGGTCTCCCGGGAAATCGAGCGGGACAGCCGGCGTTACCCGGCGTCCCTGTAAATCGGTGGCAGGAGGCGAGACAATGTATTTGATGGGCATGCGATTTCGGGAATTCACCTGGCGGGACAATCCGGTATCCCTGCAGGTGAGCGCTTCCCGGAACGTGGTGGAGACTCAGGTTCCCTATGGCCGATCCCGGGCGGAGGAACTGGGATCCCAACGGCGTAAAATCACCGGGGAAGGTTATTTCAGCGGGAAAGACTGTATGGCTTCCTGGGAGGGGTTGCAGCAGGCCTTTTCCCAAAAAGGTCCGGGGCTTTTGCAGCTTCCGGGACTGACGCCTTTTTGGGCGGTAATGGATGGGCTTTCCCTGGTAGGCGCCCAGGGAAAAGACCTGGTTCGGTATACCTTTTCCTTTACGGACTGGAAATCCCAGCAGCCATTTCCCGGCACCGGCGTATATGAGGCACAAGCAGGGGAAAGCCTTTGGGAATACGCGTGGAAATGGGGCCGGAGCGTGGAAGAATTGGTCAAAGCCAATCCCCAGATCCGGGACATTGACGATTTGCAGCAGGGAGAGAAGGTGGTGATCCCATGACCTTTTGGGGAGAATTGACCGATGGCACGGAAATGCTGCTGGGAGAACCCATGGAAGCGGAACTCCAATATGATTTGGACGCTCCGGCAAGTCAGCTCCGGGCTCTGTTTCCAGCGGACCGAATGTGGGAAGACTTGGCCTACGTTCGCGTGTTCCGGGAAGGAGAAGTGATTTTCGGCGGCATTGTGGACGAGCAGAACACCCTGTTGGACGGTAGGGGTCTGGAAGTGGAGGTGGTTTGCCGGAGCTGGGAGGCCATCCTCCTGGACAATGAGGCCCAGCCCGGGGTCATTCAAAATCCCTCCCTGGGGCTGCTGTGGGAACGGTATTTAAAAAAGTTGGGATTTGCAGGGATCCAGGGAGACGAATCGGTCAAGGCCGGAGAGTGGACGGTGGAAAAGGGCACCAGTTGCTGGGAACTGCTGGAAACTTTCTGTCGGGAATCCCTGGGGACTTCACCTTATGTGGACGGGCTGGGCACCATACACTGCGAAGGCGCCCTGCCGGCTACCCGCATCATAGAGGAGGTCCTTTCCGCAGAGATAGAGCGGAAACCCTGTCAGCAGCTGAGCGCCGTGTGGCAGCAAAGCTATCGGGGTACCTACGACACCCCTTTTCGCAATCCTGCGGCCTCCGGTGTGGTGCGGCAGCGGTATGTGAGCATGGAGGATGGAACAGACCCACGGTCCCTGATCCGACAGGGCGAGACGGAGTGCAGGCTGCTCACCGTGGAATGTGGGGAGGATGCCTGGCCCGGCCCGGGAGAGGTATTTACGGTGAAGGTACAGCGGCTGGGTCAATTTGCCCAGTGTCCGGTACGTTCCGCGAGGTATGTGAGGAACAGCCGGGGTGAGCGGACCAGACTTGTTTTAGAACGGGGGGAAATGTCATGTGGTTGACCAGACAGTGGAACCGTTCCACCGGTACAAAATTACAGCGGGGCCAGGTCTCCGGAACGGGAAGCCAGATGAAAATTCAGGGAGCCAGCGAGTACCGGTCTCCGGAGCTGCTGTTTCCCTACGGGTTTTCCAGCGCCGCCGTGGAAGGCCGTCAGGCGGTGATGCTGGACGGGGTGTGCGCGGGAATCACCTCGGTTCCGGATGGGGAATTGGCCCAGGGAGAGGTGCGGATCTACTCGTCCGGCGGGGCGGAAATCCTGCTGAAAAATACCGGGGAAGTGGTCATCAATGGCCAAAGCTTTTCCCCCAAATAATGGTGAAAGGAGCGATTGAGATGGATTTGAAGTGGCAGCCTGGGAACGTGGTTCTGGGTGGAGACGGTCTGCCTCAACGGGTAGATGGGCTGGAAGAAGTCCTGCAAAACGCCGCCATGGCCGTGTCCCTCCCCCGAGGAAGTTTTCTTTATGGTCCTGAGCTGGGCAGCGGGCTGGAAAATCTGGATCCTCGTGAAGAGCACAGCCGGGAACGGGCCTGTGCTTTTGCGGGGGAAGCCCTGTTGGAACAGCCTGGTGTTCAGGTAATCCAGGCGGAGTATGAAGAAACTACCGGCCGGTGGAGTTTTACCTTAGTGACCCCCTTGGGAGAGGGAAAAATCTACGGGACTGGAAAGGAGAGACGGTATGGAACAGTATGAGGAGATCCTCCAGCGAATGGAGGAAACCTATGAGCAGGCAAGCGGCAGCAAAGTGAAAGACGTGTCGGAAATCGGACTGCGGCTCCGGGTTTTGGCAGGGGAGCTGTACCGGCTGGAGACCTCCATGGACTGGTTGGAGCGTCAGGCCTTTCCCCAGACGGCCACCGGTGCCCAGCTGAATCTGCACGGAGCTTTGCGGGGAGTTCCCCGGAAGCCAGCGGAAAAGGCCAAGGGAGTTGTGTCCTTTTCCCGGTACCTTCCCATTTCCTTTGACCTGGTGGTGCCCAAGGGAACGGTGTGCGCCACCTCGGGAGAACCGGTGGTGGAGTACGAGACCACAGAAGAGGTGATTTTAAAGGCAGGAACCCTGACCATTGACGCCCCCGTAGAGGCGGTGACGCCAGGTGCGGCAGGCAATGCAGCGGCAGGGTATGTGACCACTTTAGTTAGTCCTCCTACGGGAATCAATTACGCTGCCAACAAAGAGGCAATCACCGGAGGCAGAGACGCGGAAGAGGATGAAGCGTACCGTGCGAGGATTCTGGAAAGCTACAGTCTCAGTTCCAATGGAGCAAACGGGGATTACTACCGGAAAATGGCCCTGGAGCAGGAGGGGATCACCTCCGTGGAGGTGGTGCCCCGCAGCGGCGGTGCGGGCACGGTGATGCTTTACGTTTGGGGAGAAGGAGCAGCGCCCTCCTCCCAGGTGATCTCCGATTTAAAGGAAAAACTCAATGAGGCCCGAGAGTTGGGGGTCACTGTGACGGTGGAAGCGGCCACTCAGGTGCCCATGAATGTCCATATGGAGATTCAGCCATCAGACGGGGTGGATTTCGATTGGGCCAAAGAACAGGTGGTCCAGGCGGTGCAGGCCTATGGGAAAACCCGGCAGGTAGGGGAAGCTTTCTATTTGGCGGACATCACTAAAGCCGCCCTCAATGCCGCCCCACTGGTGAAGGTAACGTATCCCGACACCATGATGGATATTGAAGCCATCAGTGGCTACATGATCACCTTGGACACCATCAATGTGGAGGCGATTTCATGAGGGCGAGAGAGCATATGGGTTATGTCTTGGAGGCCACCGGTCTGTATCGCCTGACGGGAGATACCCCGGTGGACTGGGAATTGTCTGCTTACGGGGCGGGATTTGCCCGGTTAGAGGAGCGGTTTCAGGGCATCCTGGAAGACATGTTCCCCCAGACCGCTGGACGGGAAAAATTGGCTCAATGGGAAACGCTGTTTCGTCCCCAGCCGGCAGAGGCTTCCCTGGAAGAATGTCGAGAAATGGTTTTACAGCGTTTTTCTGTGGGAGAGGAGGATTTTACCCCGGAGGATGTGCAAAACCTGCTGGTGGGAGCCGGCGTTCGGGGGCTGCTGGTGGAAGAAAAAAACAGTTTGCAGGTGATTTTGGGGAAGCTCTTGGGAGTCAGCGAGGAAGAGGCTTCCAGAGAAATGGACCGACTGTTGCCGGCTCATCTTCCCTGGAGCTGGGATAAGAGCGTGACCTGGGTGGCTCTGGACGCCTATTCCAAAAGCTTTGGAGCATGGAGTGATTTGGGGTGGACCTGGGAACAGTGGGACGGGGTAACCCGAGAACAATTGACGTCGGAGGAGGAGATCTGAAATGGCTGCGAGCAATCATTCGGAAAAACTGGGGCTTTCCCTGTGGGCCCAGACCGACTGTCCGGAGTGGGCAGATTTTTTACAGGACAATGAGAATTTGGAGGAGTTGGTGGGGGCACACTTGGCAAATGAAGCCCTACACCTGACGGCGGAGGAAAAAGAAGCCCTGAATCACCGGAGAGCCCTGTTGACTTATACGGGCACGGGAGCGGCTGCCGCTGCGGTGGCATTGCCCTTTGTTCCCAGAAAGGTGACGGTGTTTGCCCAGGGAAAGCCTCCCATGATGCCCCGGACAGAAGGGGGATGGGATGTGTTTTTTGAGGTGTGGACCCAGGAGGAAACCGCCGCGGCTCACAGCATGGGGGGAATTCAGTTGGATTTGGATACCATGACTGCCCAGCTGAGCCAGGGTGCCTTTGTGGGGGAAAGCGGACTGTACCACGCCTTGAACCAGTCGGGGGTCACCTATCTGTTGGAGGCGGAGGGGTAAAAGAAATTTGACGGGGCCGGTTTTCTGTACTATCATAAGGGCAGTTGGACAGCCCCGGTTTCCGGGGAGTTGAAGCAGGCCGGACCATGGCCAATTGGGAAAAGGGAGGACAATATTTTGTTTGAAAACGAAACGCGGCCCCAGCGGGCGATGCTGATTTCTCTGGATACGGGAGAATATGATGTCCAGGCGTCCTTGGCGGAACTGGAGGAGTTGACCCGTACCGCCGGAGCAGATCCGGTTCTCAACCTGACCCAGAAACGTCCGGCTCCTGACACGGCCACCTGTATTGGATCCGGAATGGTGGACCAGGTGGCGGACCTGTGCGGACAGCAGGAAATCGACCTTTTGATCTTTGACCGGGAGCTGAGCCCCACCCAGATTCGCAATTTGGAGCAGGCGTGTGGTACCCGGGTCATAGACAGGACCACACTGATTCTGGATATTTTTGCCCAGCGGGCCAGAAGCAAGGAAGGCAAGCTCCAGGTGGAACTGGCTCAGCTTCGGTATTTGCTGCCCCGATTGGCAGGACAGGGTACGGCTCTTTCCCGGTTGGGCGGCGGCATTGGAACCAGAGGTCCTGGAGAAACCAAGCTGGAAACGGACCGGCGGCACATCCGGAGGCGGATCGGCAGCTTGAAAGAGCAGCTTCGGGATGTGGAGGCGGCCCGGGAGGTGATCGACCGGCGCAGAAAGAAGGACGGCACTGTGACCGTTGCCCTGGTGGGATACACCAACGCCGGCAAGAGCACCCTGATGAACCGGTTGACCCAGGCGGGGGTGTTGGCGGAGGACAAGCTTTTCGCCACTTTGGACCCTACTGCCCGCGCCCTGAAGCTGCCCTGCGGCAAAACGGTGATGCTCATTGACACGGTGGGATTTCTCCGCCGGCTGCCCCATCATCTGGTGGAGGCTTTTAAATCCACCCTGGAGCAGGCCGCCAACGCGGACATCCTCCTGAATATCTGCGACGCTTCCAGCGGGGAGGCCCGAGAGCATTTGGAGGTGACGGAAAATCTGCTGCGGGAGCTGGGTGCGGCGGGTCGTCCGGTGATTCCTGTGTTCAACAAATGGGACGCGGTGGAGGAGCCGGAATTCGTGCCCCGACTGCCGGGAGCGGTGCGCATCAGCGCGCTGACCGGTCAGGGAATCCAGGAATTGTTGCAGGCCATCGAGGACAATTTGCCGGAAAAGACCTTCTTGGTGGAGCTGCTGCTGCCCTTTTCCAAAACGGGCTTGGCGGCCAGGCTCCGGGAGGAAGGGGCGGTGCTTTCCGAGGAGTATGTGCCGGAGGGGCTGCGTCTTTCCGCCCAGGTGGATCAGCGGTTATATGGATTGGTCAAGGAGTTCGATCTGGAGAAGGAAAAACACAACCCCTCAACCGGCTGCTAATTATTTTTTTAACAAAAGCTTCCCCTCTTGCATTGCTTGCGCATAATTGCTATAATATTGAAAACAAAGATCGGTTAAATGTGCAATATGCTTTATACAAGCTATGTGGGCAAGGAATGGCCGGTCTCAATAATTTCAAGAAGGGGGCTCTCATATGCCGGATAAGAAAGAACCTTTGCTGTTGTTGGACAATAGCACCATGTATGTGATTGGCGCTGGGGATTACCACTCCACCAATCTGAGCTTTGAGGAGGCCAAAGCGATTATCGATATGTACAACACAGAGGATATTCTTCGCTGCTTCACCGACCGTGCTACGGAGCAAGTGCTCCACGATTTTGTGGGCATTGAGCCCCGGGACTTTGTCTACAAGCCCATTCGCAAAATGCGGGTAGGTCAGGACGCCATCGCCGTGAAGCTGTACATCACCCCCTCCGAAACCCAGCCGGAAGTGGAGGCCTCCGACGGAGTTACCGCCAAGAAGATTCAAAACATTTATGTATTCTGTCAGTACATCACCCGCGTTTCCTGAGAGACGGGGTGTATTCCAAAAGGAAGGGCGCTTTCGGGCGTCCTTTTTTTGTGGGTAAGGGCGTCCGTTGCAAGAAAAAATTAAGAATTTCTTGAAGACTTCTTGATACTTTCCCTTTATACTATCAAGAGAACAGTGGAAAGAACAGGAAATCTTCCGGAGTGGATATGGTCCGGATCGGGAGATGGGAAAGGAAGCGACTGCATGGACAAACAAGAACAGCGGAAAAAACGGATCATCGCCCTGGTGGGGGCGGGATTGTTATTGGTCTTTCTAGGGGTGGTTTGCTGGTTTGTGGCAAGGCCCATGCTTCAATTTGTATCGCAGCCGGACCAGTTCCGGGACTGGGTGGATACCCACGGAGCCTGGGGACGGATTGCCTTTGTGGGAATGATGATCTTCCAGGTGATCGTCGCCATCATCCCGGGGGAGCCCTTGGAGATCGGGGCCGGATATGCCTTTGGCGTGATAGAGGGCACCTGCCTTTGCCTGTTGGGCACCTTGATCAGCAGTGTGGGCATTTTCCTGTTTGTAAAGAAATTCGGTATGAAGTTTGTGACGCTGTTCGTGTCTGAGGAAAAGATCCTTTCCCTGAAATTCTTGCAGAATACTCGAAGGATTCACTTGGTGGCCTTTCTTCTTTTCTTCATTCCCGGGACCCCCAAGGACGTGCTGACTTACATTGTTGGGTTGACACCCATGCGGCTGCCCGCGTGGATCCTGATCACTACGGTGGCCAGGATTCCCTCGGTGATCAGTTCCACCATTGGGGGCAACGCCTTGGGGACTCAGGAATATCTGTTTGCGGTGATCGTCTTTGTGGTGACGGCGGCAATCAGCGGCCTGGGAGTGCTGGTTTACCGGCAGATCACCAAGTATCACGCGGCCAAGGAAGCCCTTCGGGAAAGCCGGCGAAGGATGGAAGGAAAGAGTCCGGAAAAGAGTGCTGTATAATTCACTGGATATGTTGCATAAAAATTGAGAAAATGGGGGAGGGTTTTACACCTTCCCTCTCTTTTTGTGGAAAACTTCGGGGCTTGTCGGGGAAAATGCAGGTCTCAAGAAGGATTTTTGCAAAAAATATGAATAAATATGCAGATAGGGGTTGATTTTTCCCAAAAGGGGTGTATAATAGCAACTACAGAGAACGGTTGAGGAAATTCTTTGAATTTGAAATAAGGAAGGGACCCATCATGGCAAACGAAATCAAAAAGGTGGTTCTGGCCTATTCCGGCGGCCTGGATACCTCCATCATCATCCCCTGGTTGAAGGAAAACTACAACAACTGCGAAGTGATCGCTGTTTCCGGCGACGTGGGCCAGGGCACTGAGTTGGACGGCCTGGAAGAGAAGGCCAAGAAGACCGGCGCTTCCAAACTGTATGTGCTGGACCTGAAAGAAGAGTTTGTTCAGAAATATGTGTATCCCACCGTGAAGGCTGGGGCCGTCTATGAAAACAAGTATCTGCTGGGCACCTCCTTTGCCCGTCCCATCATTGCCAAGGGCATTGTGGAAATCGCCAAGAAGGAAGGGGCAGACGCCATCTGCCACGGCTGCACCGGCAAGGGCAACGACCAGGTTCGTTTCGAGCTGGCCATCAAGGCCTATGCTCCCGACATGAAGATCATCGCTCCCTGGCGTATTTGGGATCTGAAGTCCCGTGAAGAGGAAATCGAGTATGCTGAGGCCCACAACATCCCCCTGAAGATCAGTCGGGAGACCAACTACTCCAAGGACAAGAACCTGTGGCATCTGTCTCACGAGGGCCTGGACCTGGAGAATCCCGCCAACGAGCCCCAGTACAACAAGCCCGGGTTCCTGGAGCTGGGCGTATCCCCCGAGCAGGCTCCCGACGAGCCCACTTACATCACCCTGCACTTTGAGAAGGGTATTCCCACCCAGCTGGACGGCGAGACCCTTTCCGGCACCCAGATGGTAGAAAAGCTCAACGAGTTGGGCGGCAAGAACGGCATCGGCCTGGCGGACATCATCGAGAACCGTCTGGTAGGCATGAAGTCCCGTGGCGTGTACGAAACTCCCGGCGGTACCATTCTCTACCACGCTCACAACAAGCTGGAAGAGCTGTGCCTGGATAAGGAGACTTATCACTACAAGCAGCAGGTGGCTCTGAAGTTTGCCGATCTGGTATACAACGGCCAGTGGTTCACTCCCTTGCGCCAGGCTCTGTCCGCTTTTGTGGACTCCACTCAGGAGACTGTTACCGGCGACGTGAAGCTGAAGCTGTACAAGGGCAACATCATCGATGCAGGCGTCACTTCTCCCTATTCTCTCTACGATGAAGAGATTGCCACCTTCGATGAGGACGAGGTTTACAACCAGGCGGATTCCGCTGGGTTCATCAACCTGTTCGGCCTGCCCATCAAGGTTCAGGCGAAAAAGGGCTTGACCTACGACAAGTAAGAATTCTGGCGCCGCCAGTGAGACATTTGAAAGTGCATAAGGAGTAGGGCGGACAAGCGTCTGCCCTTTCCTGCTTCCCAGGAGGAAAGTGACGTAACTGGCCATTCCGGCTGCCTAGGCCTAGAATCGGCCGTGAAGGCGTCAATTTGTTTGGAAAGGACGAAGCCCCATGAAACTGTGGAAAGGCCGCTTCCAGAAGGAAGCCGACCCCAAAACCAACGATTTTAATTCCAGCATCTCCATCGACAGCCGGATGTATCACGAGGACATCCAAGGCAGCATCGCCCACGCCACCATGCTGGGAGAGTGCGGGATCATTGACAAAAGCGAAAGCGAAAAAATTGTGGAAGGGCTTAAGGGCATCCTGGCGGATCTGGACAGCGGTGCTTTGGCTATTGATCCGGATGCGGAGGACATCCACACCTTTGTGGAAGGGGAGCTCACTGCCCGCATCGGCGACGCAGGCAAGCGGCTTCACACCGCCCGCAGCCGGAACGACCAGGTGGCCCTGGACGTGCGGCTGACTCTCCGAAAGGAATGTGCCGGAATACGGCAGCAGCTGGTGGATTTTACCAAGGTATTGTGCCGGAAGGCGGACCAGTACAACGCGACGGTGATGCCGGGCTACACCCACATGCAGCGGGCACAGCCCATCACCTTTGGCCATCATCTAATGGCCTATGCCGAAATGCTGCTTCGGGATATTTCCCGCCTGGATGATGCCATGAAACGCATGGATGTAATGCCTCTGGGCAGCGGCGCCTTGGCCGGTACCACCTATCCTCTGGATCGGACCATTACCGCCAAGCTGCTGGGATTTTCCCAAGTGAGCCAAAACAGCCTGGACGGGGTGTCCGATCGGGACTTCTGCGCGGAGATCGCTTTTGACGCATCCCTGATCATGGTACATCTGTCCCGGTTTTGTGAGGAGCTGGTGCTGTGGTGCTCCTGGGAGTTTCAGTTTATCGAGCTGGACGACGCCTTTTCCACCGGTTCCAGCATTATGCCTCAGAAGAAAAACCCGGATTTGGCGGAGTTGATCCGGGGCAAGAGCGGCCGTGTTTTTGGAGATCTGATGGCCCTGCTCTCCATGATGAAGGGGCTGCCCTTGGCCTATAACAAGGACATGCAGGAAGACAAGGAAGCCGTGTTTGACGCGGTGGACACCATCAAGCTGTGTCTGACCCCCTTGATCCCCATGGTGGAGACCATGACCGTGAAGGAGGACAAAATGCGTGCTGCGGCGGCAGGGGGCTTTATCAATGCCACCGACTGCGCCGACTATCTGGTGGCGGAAAAGGGCTTGCCCTTCCGGGATGCCTACAAGATCACCGGGGAGCTGGTAGCGCTGTGCATTCAGAAGGGGCTCACCTTGGAGACCCTTCCTCTGGAAGAATACAAGAAGATCTGCGAAAGTTTTGACGAGGGCGTGTATCAGGCCATTTCCCTGGAGAAGTGTGTCAAGGGACGGAAGGTCTTGGGCGGCCCCGCACCGGAAAATGTGAAGGCTCAGGCCAAGCGTGTGCTGGCCCTGTTGGAAGAGGAGGAAAAGTGACATGGATAAAATCAAGGTTGGCGTAGTGGGAGCCACCGGATACGCGGGCAGCGAGATCTGCCGGCTGATCTTGGGTCACCCTCAGGCGGAGCTGGCAGCCATCAGTTCCGTGAGTTTTGAGGGTATGGCCCTTTCTCAGGTGTATCCCGCTTACTATCAGCTGTGCGATATGGTATGCGGCACCCAGGAGGAAGTGGTGGAGAAAAGCGACGTGATCTTTGCCGCTTTGCCTCACGGCCTTTCCCAGGAATTGGGAGCCCAGTGCTACGCTTTGGGAAAGACCTTCATCGATATGGGCGCGGATTTCCGCCTGGAAAGCGAAGAGGACTACAAAGAATGGTATGGTGGGGAATATCAGGATAAAGCCCTCCACAAGGAAGCGGTATACGGTCTGCCGGAATTTTTCCGGGAAAAGATCAAGGGCAAGAAACTGATCGCCAACCCCGGCTGCTATACCACTGCTGTGCCGTTGGCTTTGGTTCCCGCTTTGGAAGCAGGGTACATTGAGCCCCAGGGGATCATTGCCGACTGCAAGTCCGGCGTCACCGGAGCAGGGAGAAAGCCCACCCAGGGAAACCACTATCCGGAACTCAACGAGAGCTTTACCGCCTATAAGGTGGCAAACCACCGGCACACGCCGGAAATTGAGCAGACTCTTTCGAAACTTTCCGGCCAAAAGCTGAAGCTGACCTTTGTACCCCATTTGCTGCCCATCAACCGGGGGATCCTGGCCACCTGTTACGCCAAGCTGAAGGAAGGCGTTACGGAGGAGCAGCTTTGGGAGGCCTATCACGCCCGGTATGACGGGGAATATTTTGTCCGCTTGCTGCCCAAGGGCCAAGTGGCCAACGTGAAAAATGTCCACTACACCAATTTCTGCGATGTATCCCTTTTTGTGGACAATCGAACGGGAACCTTTATTGCCGTGTCCGCCATCGATAACATGGTCAAGGGGGCGGCAGGCCAGGCCATTCAGAACATGAATCTGAGTTTTGGTTTGGAGGAAACCACCGGCTTGAAGCTGGTTCCCCCTGCGTTTTAAAAGATAAAAATCCTAGGAAAGAAATGGAGAGAGTATCCATGAAGATGATTGAAGGCGGTGTCACTGCAGCCCAGGGTTTTGTGGCCGGGGGTATTCACTGCGGCGTCCGCAAAAATAAATCCAAGCCCGACTTGGCCATGATCTACAGCGAATCTACCTGCACCGCAGCGGCGGTGTACACCAGAAATCTGGTAAAAGGGGCGCCCATCCTGGTGACCAAGGAAAATCTGAAAAACGGCCAGGCCAAAGCGGTGATCTGCAACTCCGGCAACGCCAACACCTGCAACGCGGACGGAGTGGAAAAAGCCCGGGCCATGTGCGAGCTGACCGGGAAGGCGCTGGGAATCGATCCCCAGGACGTGGTGGTTGCCTCCACGGGAGTGATCGGCCAGCCTTTGCCCCTGGAGCCCATTGCGGCGGGAATCCCGGAGCTGGCCAAAACCCTGAGTCCGGAAGGCTCCCTGGGAGCCGCTACCGCCATTATGACCACGGATACCATCCCCAAGGAAGCGGCGGCGGAAGTGGAAATCGGCGGGAAAACCGTGCGGATGGGCGGCATTTCCAAGGGCAGCGGCATGATTCATCCCAATATGGCCACCATGCTGTGCTTTGTGACCACCGACTGTGCCATCACTCCCGAGATGCTGGATAAGGCCATCCATCAGGTGACGGACTGCACCTTCAACATGATCAGTGTGGACGGGGACACCTCCACCAACGACACCTTCGCCATTCTGGCAAACGGCGCTGCCGGAAACCAGGAGATCCAAGAGGAAGACGCCGATTACGATGCCTTTGTGGAGGCTCTGGAAGCCGTTTGCCGGAAGCTTTCCAAGTTGATGGCTGGAGACGGAGAAGGCGCCACCAAGCTGTTGGTGTGCAAGGTGGAGGGAGCTTCCGATATGCTCACGGCAAAAACCGTGGCCAAGAGCGTGATCTGTTCCACCTTGTTTAAGGCGGCCATGTTTGGCGCCGACGCCAACTGGGGCCGTGTGCTGTGCGCCATTGGTTACTCCGGGGCGGACGTGGACGTGGAAAAGATCGACGTGTCCTTCCGGTCCCAGGCGGGCCAGGTGGATGTGTGCGTCAACGGCGCAGGCATTCCCTTCTCTGAGGAGAAGGCTTCCCAGGTGTTGGGGGAGAAGGAAATTGAAATCCTGATCCATCTGCATTTGGGACAGGTCAAAGCGGAAGCTTACGGCTGCGACCTGACCTATGACTATGTGAAGATCAACGGGGACTATCGCACCTGATGGCCCGAATTAAGGGAGGAACGCCCGGATGAAGAAAGAACGGAAAGGAGAGGGGAATCCCATTGCTCCCCGTTCGGTGGTGGCTCTGGTATTCTGCATTCTGCTGTTTGGCAATACCCTGGCATTTTTGATCTTGCTGATTTCGGGAATGATGGCTTCGCTGACCTGTTCCCTGACGGTGGGAATTGTGGCGTCAGTGCTGCTTCTATTGGGAATGGCCGTCTACGGGTTGCTCAAACGGTTTGCGCTTTCCAAGTTCTGGAGGCGGCTGCTTCTAGGGGCCCTTTGGTGCAACGGTGGGATCATGCTTTTTCTGGCAGCCCAGTTCCTTTCCCTGGTTTGGTATCTGGCAAATATTTGAGAGGATGAGGGGGAAACATCGTGGAGATCTCCAACAGTGAGCGGGCCAAAGTTCTGGTACAGGCCCTGCCCTATATCAAAAAATACGCAGGAAAAACCGTGGTGGTCAAGTACGGCGGCAACGCCATGATCGACGAAGGCCTGAAAAACGATGTGATGAGCGATATTGTGCTGATGCAGCTGGTAGGCATCAACGTGGTGCTGGTTCATGGCGGCGGGCCGGAGATCAACGGCATGCTGAAAAAGATCGGCAAAGAGGGGAAATTCCTTAACGGCATGCGAGTTACCGATCAGGAGACCATGGACATTGTCCAGCAGGTGTTGGCGGGCAAGGTGAACAAGGACCTGGTCCAGCGGCTGGAAGACGCAGGTGGCAAGGCGGTAGGCCTTTGCGGTCTGGACGGGTCCCTGCTGAAAGCCGACCAGCTGGATACGGAGCTGGGCTTTGTGGGAGAGATCCGGGAAGTGAACACGGAGATTCTCCGGAACGCTGCGGACAACGGCTATGTGCCCATTGTATCCACCGTGGCGGCAGGATATCACGGCGAGGTGTTCAACATCAACGCGGATGTGGCGGCAGCCCGGATTGCGGCCTCCCTTTCCGCCATGAAATTGATTTTGATGACCGATGTTCGTGGTCTTTTGCGGGACAAGGACGACGAAAGCACCTTGATTCCCGTGGTCAACGTCAGCGATGTGAGCCGGCTGAAAAAGGAAGGAATCATCTCCGGGGGCATGATCCCCAAGATTGATTGCTGCGTAGATGCCGTCCGTCGGGGCGTAGGACGAGCCCACATCATTGACGGCCGGACCCCCCATTCCATTTTGGTGGAGCTCTTTACCGACGAAGGTATTGGCACCATGTTCTATTAATTGATCTACTAAAATATAGAGGAAAAAGCGAAAATTAGGGCCTGAAAATAGAAGTTCGGGCGCAAATGGGAAACCATCGAGGAAAGCGAGGGAGTTTCATGAACTTTCAGGAGATCAAAGACCAAGACCAAGGATACATCCTCCACACCTATGGCCGGGTAGATGCCGCTCTGGTAAAGGGTAAAAATGCCCGGGCATGGGATGTGGACGGAAAGGAATACATTGACTTCACCGCAGGAATTGGGGTAAACGCTTTGGGGTACAGCGATCCCGGCTGGGTGGAAGCGGTGTCCAAACAGGCAGGGGAAATCCAGCACCTGTGCAATTACTATTACAGCCCCCAGAATACCGGGCTGGCCCAAGAGCTCAGTGAAGCTTCGGGTATGGCGAAGGCGTTTTTCTGTAATTCTGGTGCCGAAGCCAACGAGTGTGCCGTGAAGGTGGCCCGGAAATATGGGGAAAAGCGGGGCGCCTACAAGATTGTCACTTTGGTCAATTCCTTCCATGGCCGTACCTTGACCACCTTGGCAGCCACGGGCCAGGAGGCTTTCCACAAGGACTTCCTGCCCTTGACGGAAGGCTTTGTATACGCTGAGGCCGGAGATCTGGACGGCGTGGAAAAACTTCTGGACGGTTCCGTATGCGCGGTGCTGTTAGAGATGGTCCAGGGCGAAGGCGGCGTGATTCCCATGGACGAGGACTTTGTACAGGGCTTGGAAAAGCTCTGCCGGGAGCGGGATGTGCTGTTGATGGTGGACGAGGTCCAGACGGGTGTGGGCCGGACCGGCGCCTTCTATGCCTACCAGGGCTATGGAATCCATCCGGATGTGGCCACCACCGCCAAGGGTTTGGCCGGCGGTCTGCCCATCGGAGCCTGCATGGTCAGTGAAAAGCTGGGAGATATTCTGCAGCCCGGTATGCAGGGATCCACCTTTGGTGGCAATCCGGTGGTTTGCGCCGGAGCCAGAGAGGTGGTCCGCCGGGTCAGCGATCCCGCGTTTTTGGAAAGCGTCAAGGAGAAGGGTGCTTATCTGAAAGAAAAATTGGAGGCCATGCCCCAGGTGGAATATGTCCGGGGACGGGGTTTGATGTTGGGCATCAAATTGACGGAAAAGGATGCCCATGAGGTGTTGGTGGAATGCGCCAAGAAGGGCCTGCTGATCCTCACCGCCAAAGAGCTGGTGCGGTTCCTGCCCCCTCTGACCATCACCAAAGAAGACATGGACGAAGGCCTGGCCATTTTCCAGAGCGTGCTGGAAGCCTGAGCCGGATAAAAATGGGCAGAGGCCCGGAAGTACAGAAAGGATGAAACCACATGAAACATCTGTTGAAGCTTTTGGATCTGACCGGCCAGGAAATCTTGGATATTCTGAACCTGGCGGATCAGTTGAAGTACGAAACCAAACACGGCATTGAGCACCCCTACTTAAAGGGCAAGTGCTTGGGCATGATCTTTGAAAAGTCTTCCACCCGCACCCGGGTGTCCTTCGAAGTGGGCATCAATCAGCTAGGAGGCTACGCGGTGGTGCTGGGGGCAGAGGGCTCCCAGATCGGCCGGGGCGAGCCGGTCCAGGATACGGCCCGGGTTTTGTCCCGGTATGTGGACGGCATTATGATCCGCACCTTTGGCCAGGATGAGGTAGAGGCTCTGGCCCAGTATGGCAGCGTTCCCGTGATCAATGGCCTGACGGATTTCTGTCATCCCTGCCAGGTGCTGGCGGACTTGATGACCATCCGGGAATATAAGGGTTCTCTGGAAGGGCTGAAGATGTGCTTTATCGGAGACGGCAACAACATGATGAACAGCCTGGTGGTAGGCGGTCTGAAGGTGGGCATGAAGGTGTCTGTGGCCTGTCCCGAAGGGTATCGTCCGCCCCAGGAGATTCTGGAGTTTGCTGCCGGATACGGGGACAAGTTTGAACTGACCGATTCTCCTCTGCAGGCTGCCAAGGACGCAGATGTGGTGATCACCGACGTGTGGACTTCCATGGGCCAGGAAGAGGAGCGCAAGCAGCGGGAGGCTGCCTTTAAGGGCTACTGTGTGGACGCCCAGCTGATGGCTCAGGCAAAGCCCGATGCCATGGTGCAGCATTGCCTGCCCGCTCACCGGGGTGAGGAGATCACCGAGGAAGTGTTTGAGGCCAACGCCAAGTACATTTTCGAGGAAGCGGAAAACCGTCTCCATGCCCAGAAAGCCGTGATGGTAAAGACCATGGGCGGCGAAGAAAAAATGTAAAAAACAGCGGGGAGGCAAAATTCCCGTTGACAGCAAGAAAGCGGTACAGGCTTTGAGAGCCCGGCCGCTTTTTTCGCAGGCTACCCTTTCAAGGTGGAAAAATCTTGGTCTTTTCAAGGCTGGTGGTTTCCGCTATAATAAAAGACAGAGTTTTGGGAGTGGAGGTCGTTTCATGGAAATGAACAAGGAACTTCTCTTGGACATGCTTTCAACCCCATCGGTATCCGGCAGCGAGATCGAAATGGGAAAGAAGCTGTACGAGTATGCAGGAGCATTTTCCCAGGAAGTCAGGACCGATGAAATCGGGGACGTGGTGGCAGTTCTCAACCCGGAAAACCCGTTCCGAGTGATGCTCTCCGGTCATATGGACGAGATCGGTCTGATGGTCACCGCAGTGACGGAAGAGGGCTTTCTCCGGGTGAACCGGACAGGAGGCGTGTTTGCGCCTCTGTATCCCGGCCATCAGGTGCAGGTGATCACGGAAAAGGGTCCTCTCTTTGGGGCGGTGGTCTTTACCAGAGAAATGTACAAAAAGGAGAACATGGTTCCCGCGGACCTGTACCTGGACATTGGGGCCGGAAGCCGGGAAGAGGCTCTGGAGCATGTATCCCTGGGGGATCCGGTAATCTTTGACAATGGCTGCCGGGAGCTGTTAAACGGCAGAATCAGCGGCCGGGGCATGGATAACCGAACCGGTGCCTTCATTGTGATGGAAGCGGTAAAGAAAGCCCAGAAGCTTGGGTGCAAGGTGGGCGTTTATGGAGCCGCTACCGTGGGGGAAGAGACCACTATGAACGGGGCCTATTTTGTAGCCTCACGGGTCCAGCCTACGTTGGCTATTGCTGTGGACATAACCTACACCAGCGACTATCCGGGGATGGATATAGCTTCCAGCGGCGACGTGAAAGTGGGGGGAGGTCCGGTGTTGATCAACAATCCCAGCTGCCACAAGAAACTCCAGGCTCTGCTGCGTCAGGCGGCGAATACCCTGGGTATGGCCGTTCAAACGGAAGCTGCCGCCGGTCGCACTGGCACCGATGGAGATATCATTCACAAGACAGGGAAGGGCGTACCCTTTACCTGCGTGTCCATCCCCCTGCGGTATATACATTCTCCCGCAGAGGTGGGCTGTCTTTCGGATATTCAGGACTGCATCGATTTGCTGGCTCAGTTCCTTGTGAGCCTGGACGGCACCCTGGATTTGACCTGGTATTGAGGAGATGCCCATGAAATTGTATGTGACCCGTCACGGCCAGACTGCCTGGAACCGGGAAAATATTGTCTGCGGCTCCACGGATCTGAGCTTGGATGAGACCGGCATGGAGCAAGCCAGGGAGGCCGGGCGAAAGCTGAAAGATATCCCTCTGGACCGGGTGATCTGTTCCCCCTTGCTTCGTGCCCGGCAGACGGCCCAGCTGATGTGCCAGGGCAGGGACCTGCCTTTTTCCACAGATCCCCGGATTCGGGAACAGAACTACGGCATTTACGAAGGGGCTTCCCGGTTTGACCCGGGGTTTCTGGCCAATAAGAAGTCTTTTGCAGTCCGATACCCGGGCGGGGAATCCCACATGTCCACTGCCTGCCGGGTATACAGCTTTTTGGAGGACATCGCGGCAAAGTATCCGGAGGAAAGGGTACTGGTTGTGTGCCACGGAGGAATCTGCCGGATCATCGAAAGCTATTTTCACGATATGACCAATGAGGAATTTTTCCAATTCAGCATGGGCAATTGCGAAGTCCGGTCCTATGAGCTGGACTTGCCCCAAGGAAAGGAGGGAGAAGCATGGTGACATTTTACGGTTCCCACATCTGTTCCGGCTGTCGGGAAGCCAAGGCTCTGTTTGAGGAGAAAGGCTTTACCGGGTATCAGTTCGTGGAGATCACGGAAACCACGGACAACCTGCGGGCTTTTTTGAAGCTCCGGGATACCAGGGAGGAGCTGAAGGAGGCCAAGGAAGAAGGCCGCATCGGGATTCCCTGTTTTGTACGGGAAGACGGTTCCATCACTTTGGAGCCGGACGATGTGCTCAAAGAAGCGGGGGTAAGCTGTTAAAATTTCGGCAAAGCTCTTGAATAAAGGCCTATTTCCGATTATAATGGACACAGATTGGTATTTCGGGCGGCGTTGTGCCGGGCCGAAAGAAAACTGAAACCGAAAGGAGTACCAATATGAACTATTCCCATGAAGTGGAAAATATGTGCACGGTGAAGAAAGGACCCCATCATGGTCCCGCTCCTATTCCTGAAGAGGGCAAGTGGGTCAAGTCCTACCAGATTTCCGATATCTCCGGCCTGTCCCACGGTGTAGGCTGGTGCGCTCCCCAGCAGGGCGCCTGCAAGCTGACCCTGAACGTGAAGGAAGGCATTGTGCAGGAAGCACTGGTGGAAACTCTTGGATGTTCCGGTATGACCCATTCCGCCGCTATGGCCGCTGAAATCCTCCCCGGCAAGACTCTGCTGGAGTGCTTGAACACCGACCTGGTGTGCGACGCCATCAACGTGGCCATGCGTGAAATCTTCAAGCAGCTGGCTTATGGCCGCAGCCAGACCGCATTCTCCGAGGATGGTCTGCCCATCGGCGCCAGCCTGGAAGACCTGGGCAAGGGCCTGCGTTCTCAGGTAGGCACCATGTTCTCCACCGGTCTCAAGGGTGTTCGCTACATGGAAATGGCGGAAGGCTATGTCATCAAGATGGCTCTCGACGAAGAGGGCGAGGTCATTGGCTATCAGTTTGTCAAGGTTGGCAAGATGCTGGAGGACATCCGTCATGGCGTGTCTCCTGATGAGGCCTACAAGAACAACATTGGCCAGTACGGCCGGTTCGACGGCGCTGCCAAGTACATCGACCCCAGAGAAGAATAATTCCCCACGCGGATGAACTAAGGAGGACAAGCAAATGGCTAATGACGTCATGTTTGAAGGCAAAGAAAGAAGAATGCCGAAAATCGAGAAGTGCCTGGCCGAATACGGCATTGGCAGCCTCGAGGAAGCCCGCGAGCTGTGCAACAGCAAGGGTTTCGATCCCTATGATATCGTCAAGGGCGTGCAGCCCATCGCTTTTGAGAACGCTGGCTGGGCTTATACCCTGGGCTGCGCTGTGGCCATCAAGAAGGGTGTAAAGACTGCTGCTGAGGCCGCTGAGGCCATCGGTATCGGTCTGGAAGCTTTCTGCGTGCCCGGTTCTGTGGCCGAGCAGCGGAACGTGGGCCGGGGCCATGGCAACCTGGGCGCAATGCTGCTCCGGGATGAGACCAAGTGCTTCTGCTTCCTGGCTGGTCACGAGTCCTTCGCCGCTGCGGAAGGCGCTATCGGCATTGCCAAGACTGCTAACCGCGCCCGGAAAGAGCCCCTGCGCATCATCCTGAACGGTCTGGGCAAGGACGCTGCTTACATCATCTCCCGGATCAACGGCTTCACCTATGTGAAGACCGACTTCGATTTCTTCACCGGTGAGCTGAAGGTTGTGGAGACCCGTCCCTTCTCCGACGGCGAGCGCGCAGCTGTCAAGTGCTACGGCGCCAACGATGTTCTGGAAGGCGTTGCCATCATGAAGGCTGAGGGCGTGGACGTGTCCATCACTGGCAACTCCACCAACCCCACCCGTTTCCAGCACCTGGTGGCTGGTACCTATAAGAAGTGGGCCAATGAGAATGGCAAGAAGTACTTCTCCGTGGCTTCCGGCGGCGGCACTGGCCGTACCCTGCATCCCGACAACATG
>UQQZ01000032.1 GCA_900543305.1 uncultured Oscillospiraceae bacterium | reverse complement strand
ATCCAAAAAAATCATGAATGCCTTTTTTCTCCAAAAAATCCACAATATAATCTGAAAGCTTCATCGTTTCACCTGCCTCTTCTCTGCGTCTTCCACCAGCTTCTTCAGATCTGTTTTTCCTGTCTTTTCCAGAAATTCCGGCTTGGTTCTGGGTGCCAGAAAATCCCGGTCTATACGCATCTTTTTGGCAGGGGACAGAATCAGCTTCATGAACGGCTCTCCTCATGGGCCCTTTCCCCCCGAAGCATAGCCTGGTGCTCCAGCTGCAGCTCCTCCCTCAAACGGTACCCGCTCCACTGGCCGTTGGTCCCGGTGAGCACCGCTTTCAGGGGAACTGCTGGAATCTTTTTCCGCCGGAACCCCTGCAAAAAGCCATTCATCTGCTGGGAGGAAAGTCCCGCCATCACCAGCATCTCCTCCGAAAAAGGCTCCCCTTGCTCCGGTTGTTCCTGCTTGGGGGCCAATCCCAACACCGCATCCAGGGTCTGTCCAAACTCTTCCGGCGGCACGGATCGAACCCGGAGTTTCAGCCCCAAACATAGAACCTTGAGTTTTCTCCCTTTTTCGTTGTCCAAGTTGTAAAAAAGCACTGTAGGCGTCATGGGACAATCCCTCCCTTTTTCTTTGATAGTACCATGTTTTCCACCGGTTTGGCAAGGGAAAGAGAAAAATTGAAAATGATTCTTGACTTTTTCGGTTTTGTCCTGTACAGTTACCATACAAGCATCTGCGGAAAAGGAGATTTTTTATGGGCTTTTCAATTGAAACCAGTGTTCCCGTCTTCACCGTCTTTCTCCAAGGCCTCCTCAGCTTCTTCTCTCCCTGCGTATTGCCCCTGCTCCCCATGTACATCAGCTATCTATCCGGGGGAGCCCGCACGCAGGATGAATCCGGGGTTATCCATTACCGGAGAAGTAAGGTGCTTCTCAATACGTTTTTCTTTGTTTTGGGCATTAGTTCTGCCTTCTTCCTGCTGGGATTGGGCGTCACTGCCGCAGGACAATTTTTCCGGGATAACCGCCTGCTTTTGGGAAGGATCGGCGGTGTTCTTGTCATCCTGTTCGGTCTATATCAGCTGGGGGTCTTTGGTTCCTCCAAACTGCTCAGCCAAGAACATAGGCTTCCTTTCCGGCTGGATCGAGTTGCCATGAATCCCCTGGTGGCCTTGGTGCTGGGATTTACCTTCAGTTTTGCCTGGACCCCTTGTGTGGGGCCCACCTTGGCCAGCGTCCTCCTGATGGCTACCTCCGCGGAAGCCCTCCAGGGATTCCTTCTGATCGGTGTTTACACCCTGGGTTTTGTGCTGCCCTTTCTGGCGGTGGGCTTCTTTACCGGCACCCTGCTGGAGTTGTTCCGAAAGCATCGAAACGTGGTCAAGTATACGGTAAAAATCGGCGGCGTCCTCATGCTTCTGATGGGTATCATGATGGTCACCGGCTGGATGAACCATTTTACCAGCTACCTTTCCAGTTTCGGCTCAGGAGAGTCCTCTTCTGCTTCCACAGTGTCCCAGGTAAGCTCCCAGGAGGAAACCTCCATTTCTTCCCAGGTGGAGGAAGAGGAGCCCTCCTCTAGCGAACCGTCTTCCTCCAGTGAATCCTCCAATCAGGATAGCGACTTGGTTGCCGCCCCCGATTTCACCCTGGTGGATCAATACGGCAACAGCCACACCCTGTCGGATTACAAAGGAAAAACCGTATTTCTCAATTTCTGGGGAACCTGGTGCCCTCCCTGCCGGGCAGAACTGCCGGACATTCAGGCACTTTACGAGGAATATGGGGAGAATACCGGGGATGTGATCATCCTGGGAGTAGCCACTCCTGAGGTGGGCGACGAAGGCACCAGTCAAGAAGTGGCGGCCTTCCTGGAAGAAAACGGCTATACCTACCCCACCCTTATGGACGAAGGCGGCGTGTATGCCGGACAAAGCTACCATATCTCTGCTTTTCCCACCACCTTCATGATTGACAAAGATGGAAACCTTTTCGGCTACGCCACTGGGCAGCTCACCAAGGACATCATGAAAAGCATTATCCAGCAGACCACCGACGGAAAGATGCAACGGAATTGACAGTTTCTCTCTTGCAATTCCACGGGAAATTGGATATAATGGAAATAATGCAATAAGGGAGGAATGGAGTTGCCGAAAATACAGGAATCTGCTGAGAATTACCTGGAAACCATCCTGATATTGAAAAACCGCAATGGTACCGTACGCTCGGTGGACATCGCCGCTGAAATGGGATTTAGCAAGCCCAGCGTCAGTGTGGCCATGAAAAATTTGCGGGAACAAGGCTGCGTCACTATGGGCGAAGACGGCTTGATCTCCCTCACTGAAAAGGGGTCTCACATTGCGGAGAGCGTCTATGAACGCCACACCCTATTCACCCAATGGCTGGTCTCTCTGGGGGTGGATGAGGCCACTGCTACCCAGGACGCCTGCCGGATCGAACATGTGCTCAGCAAGGAAACCTTTGAAGCCATTAAACGCCATGTGGCCAATAATCTCATGCCCAATTCTTGATGGATTTCTAAATCTTACTTTCTAAAAAGAAAAGAGCCTTCCCGGTTTCGGGAAGGCTCCATTTTTTCATTATCCGATCAACATGCGTCCTTCGGGGTAAATGGAATCCCCCTTTGCTTTGTGGCGCATCAGAATTGACAAGCCAAAGGACAAAGGACCCACACGGCCAATAAACATGGTGAAAATCAAGATCAGTTTGGAAATCGGCTCCAAATGAGGGGTCACATTGGCGGAAAGCCCTACTGTGGCAAACGCGGACATGGCCTCATACAGACAATCCAAATAGGAGATATCCGGATTCAAGGCACTGATCACTCCAGCGTCCACAAATACCAACAAAAACGCTACAATGGCAACCGTAAACGCCTTGTATACCACAGAGGTGGTGAACCGGTGACGCAGAACCACCGCTTCGCTCTTCCCACGGATAGTGCACATTACAGTAGCCACCAGCACCACAAAAGTGGTAGTCTTAATGCCGCCGCCAGTAGAACCGGGGCAGGCGCCGATAAACATGAGCACAATGGACAAGATCTTGGTAAACTCGTACTGGGCTCCAATATTCACCGAAGCAAACCCAGCAGTTCGAGTATTGGTGGATTGGAAGAATGCACAGTTCAGCTTTTCCAAGAAATTCAGGTCTGCCATGGTGTTATTGAACTCCAACAGGAAAAACCCGATGGTGCCCCCCACCAGCAGGGCTAACGTTACCCGCAGGCAAATCTGAGAATGAAAATTCAACCGCATGGTGTCTTTGTGTTGAAATCTTGGCACAATCTTGCACAGGTAAATATCCTGTACCACGATGAATCCCAAGCCGCCGATAATGATCAAAAATGAGATGGTCAAGCATACCAGCGGATCCCCTACAAAGGCGGTCATACTCCCTTGACTGGGAACAAATCCCAACACGTCAAATCCCGCGTTGCAATAGGCGGAAACAGCGACAAACACTGCCGGCCAAATTCCCCTGATGCCATACGCGGGGACAAACCGCAGCGCCAACAAGCAGGCGCCTACCCCTTCGCAGGCAAAGGTAAAGCCAATTGCCAACCTGAGCAGGTCGGCAATATCCAGTGTGCTTCCTCCAGAGCTTTCCCGGGCCAACTTCATCTCCCGAATCCCCAATTTTCGCCGCACCAGCAGGGAAAAACCAATGGTCAGGGTGGAAAGTCCCAGCCCGCCCAACTGGATCAGCACCAGGATGACACCTTGGCCAAAAGGGGTCCACAAGGTGAAGGTGTCTCCCACTACCAAACCCGTCACACAGGTGGCGGAGGTAGCAGTAAACAAGGCGTCAATGGGACGAAACTCCCCCACCTTGGAAGAGATCGGCAGCATGAGCAGGATTGTCCCTGCCAAAATCAACAACAGAAAACTGACCACAATCACCCGTACCGGTGGAGAGGTCTTCACTGTTTCGTTGAGTTTATGTTTTATCTCGTCAAAGTCTGGCATAATCGACCATCCTTGCATCGTACTCTTTTCTATCTCTTGCTTAAAAGGATTTTAGGCAGTCAACCGGTCCATTGCCTTTGTCCGCCGCAAGGCCAGGATCAACGGAATGCCCAGCACATAGCAGACCACAAGTTCCCCGATGCCCACAGAAAGGGCGGAAGCACCAAACGCTGCCCAAGTGAAATTGCCAAACCCAAAGGCGCCCGCTTCAGAAAGACAAGCAAGCTCGTACCCTACAATCACCACATTGGTGATCACCGGGGGCAGAGGTGCCAGCACAGGCACGCCTTTGATGGTCACGTCCTTCACCAAATAGGTGCAAAGGGCTGCCAACAGCGTGGCAAGAGGGCCACAGATCCAGTCCACAATCCCCAAGGGGCTGCCCAGATTGGCGATCAAACAGCCAACGGTCAGGCCGGGGATGGCAGCCGGGGTGAACACCGGCAACACGGTAAGCGCTTCGGAAAACCGAAACTGCACCGCACCATAGGCCAGGTTCAGGGCTGCCGCCACATAGGTCAGGACAGCGTAAAGCGCCGCTATCACAGCGCTCAGCGCCAGAAAGCGGACCTTTTTGGAAGTACTCATATTCAATTGCCTCCTAGTATTTTTTAAGGTCAGGATGTCGCGACTGACCGCAGGGATCACCTGCATGAGATAGGATACTCTCTTTTGAAACAAAAAGCAAGTAAAAGTTCTGTCATTTCTTCTTGCAGTTTTCTCTTTGGTGGATTATAATAGAAATATTCTTCTATATTTGATTGAGCGGGTATGGCGGAATTGGCAGACGCGCAGGATTTAGGTTCCTGTGGGCAACCGTGTGGGTTCGACCCCCACTACCCGCACCAGCATGTATGCCCCAGTAAAAAGCCGCGAACTTCACTTTTGTGAGGTTCGCGGCTTTTTCTGATTTCCTATGGGTCCCCGCTCCTATAGCTTTACGCCACCAGCGAGTTCTGCCCTAGCCATAAATCATACATCGGAAGGGGCAGAAATTGTGAAGGGAATTCCGTTGTTCCGGAACCGGGTTCCCACGAAAGGCAAAAGGAAAGTAGGACGATTCTTGGCAGCCCTCTACCGTTCTTACTCCCCATCCATTTTTGTGGCATGGACCGTTCCTCTGGGATGTTGGGGAGGACCATAGATAGAGGAGAGTTTGAGCGGACAATTTCCGTGGTTTACAATGTTATGCCAGGTGCCACAGGGAATGAAGGCCACATCTCCCGCCCCCAGTGTCCGCTGTTCTTTTAGCTTTTCCTTACACGTCCCCCAATGAAACATCCCCGTCCCAGATTCCACACGAATCATCTGATCTGTATTGGGGTGCATTTCTACTCCAATGTCCCCATGGGCGGGAATACACATCAAAGTCATTTGCAGATGAGATCCCGTCCAAAAAGCCGTACGGAAATTTTGATTTTGCCGGGCAGATGCCGGAATATTTGCTACAAAAGGCTCGGGCCCATGATCCAACTCCATCGGTTTCCAAGGCCGTGCCCCTGCATGATTTCGATCCATCTCAACACTTCCTTTCACAGTGATTGCTCTATCTTATGCCGTTTCTTTTCTCCCAGTGCACATGGGGCAGTTTCCAGGTATGGATGCACCAGGTTTGGTCAAAATAGGAAGAAGGAGGGATACCGGTATGAATTTTTTGACTCTTTGCCTCACCGCATTGGGCTCATTTGTGTCACTCTTTCTTGTGGCCAAGTGGATCGGCCACAAGCAGATTGCCCAACTGGATTTTTTTGACTATATCAACGGAATCACCATCGGTTCCATTGCAGCAGAAATGGCCACGGAACTGGAAAAACCCTGGAAGCCCCTTACCGCCATGGTGATTTACGGAGGCATTACCGTGCTTCTGAGCTTTATTTCCAGCAGATTCCCCAGATCCCGAAAGTACCTTAACGGAACCCCCACCATCCTGCTGGACCACGGAAAACTATATCGCGAAAATCTTAAAAAGGCCAAACTGGATTTGAGCGAATTTCCGGTCATGTGCAGACAGCAGGGGTATTTCGATCTGACCACCATCGAAACGGCCATTTTCGAGTACAACGGGAAGCTGACCATTCTTCCCGTAAGCGACCAACGTCCCGCAACCCCCAAAGATCTGGCCTTGTCCCCCCAACAGGAACTTCTATTCACGGAACTGATAATGGATGGAAGAATCCTGGAGGGCAATCTTAAACGTATGGGACTTGATCTGACCTGGCTGGACAAACAGCTGAAAGAGCGCCATATCCACTCTCCCAAGGACGTTTTTCTGGCGGTCTGCGATCGGAATCTGACCTTTACTGTATTTGAAATCTGATTTTCCTCTCTCCCGTTTCCAGAAAGGCAGGAAAAACTGAGCCAAACGTTGGAGGTTCCCTTGTTCTCACGAGACTGACAAGTTTTTTCAAGGGCCAGCCGTTTTTTTCTCTACCAGGCCTGGGAGGTTTCTCTGCAAACAAGACCCATCCTATGGTATAATAAAGGACGGCGAACATCCTAAAACTAGGAGGAAACCATGAAACTGATTGTATCCGACAGGCATTTGGAGATCCCGGAACTGGAGGGTTCCTCGATCCAGTGGGTGGATCTGTCCCATACGAAAATCACAAATTGCGTAGGTTGTTACGGTTGTTGGACCAAAACTCCCGGCAAGTGCGTAATCCGGGATGATGCAGTGCGCATTTACCCCCGCATTGCCGAAAGCGACCACCTGATGTATGTGAGCAAAATCAAGTACGGCTGTTACGATGTCCCCATGAAAACTCTGCTGGAACGGGCCATTCCCATCCAACAGGCCTTCATCCGTCTTCTGCAAGGGGAGACCCACCATGTTCAACGAAACGTGGCCCCCAAACAAGCGCTCATTATCGCCTATGGGGACTCTTCCCCGGAGGAACAGGATGTATTTCGGCAGCTGATTCAGCGGAACGCTAAAAATATGAATTTTGAAAGCTACCGGGTGGTTTTTGTGCCAGAACAGGACCTGGAACAAACGGTCAGAAACGAGGTGTTGGCGTGGAAAAAATCTTGATCCTCAATGGAAGTCCTCGGGCTCCCCGGTCAAACTCCAAGGAGTACGCTCAGATTTTTGCCAGCTTGTGCCCCTTGGAAACAGAGTATTGCAATATCACCCGTTCCAACCATCTGGACCTCTGTCACAAACTGGAAGAATGCTCCCAGGTGCTCTTTGTGTTCCCCCTCTATGCGGACGGAGTTCCTGTAACGCTGCTCCGGTTTTTGAACACCCTGGAAGACAATTTGCCCCAGAACCGGCCTGTCGTCTCCGTCCTGATCAACTGCGGATTTCTGGAGCCGGAACAAAACGACGTGGCTGTGAAAATCATGAGGCTGTACTGTAAGAAAACCGGCCTTCCCTTTGGCTCTGTTTTGGAAATTGGCAGCGGAGAGGCCATCCTCTCCACCCCTTTCCGCTTCTTTGTGCGCAGGAAAATGAAGAAGCTTGTTGCCTCCATGGTCAAACAAAACAATCGCTCCTGGAAGGTCACCATGCCCATTTCCAAAGGAATGTTTTTGAAGGCCTCTACCGCTTACTGGGAAAACTATGGCAAGAAAAACGGACTTACCAAAGAGGAAATGTCCACCATGGAAATAGAATCGTAATCCAGAAAACCAACCGAAAATACCTACAAAAAATCCGGCAGGAGCTTGTCCTGCCGGATTTCTATGATATTCTCCCCAAAAGAATGTGTCTTTACCTGTTTAGATGTCTTCCACCTGGATCTCCACTTCGTGCCCACACTGGCAGGAACGGATGATGCCATCGATAATGGCCTGATTGTAGATGATCTGACTGGTGGGAATAGGCGCAGGCAAGCCCTGCTCCACAGCGTCCACAAAGGAACGGCACTTGAGATAGAAACGGTCCTCCTTGGCATCGTGCAGGGGAACAGGTGTGCAGGTGGGTTCCCCAAAGGCATCGTGGAACAGGGTCACATTGCCGCAGCTGCCATCCCAGGCGCCTCCCCAAAGGGACTCGGGATTGGCAGGTTCCACTTTCAAGCCGGCGTCAGTGCCCAGGAAAATGGTGCTGCCGGTAGTGTCCATATGCATGGCCCAGGACATGCGGAAGTCCAGGGTGATGCCCCCTTCCAGACGGATAAAGGCGCCGCAGAAATCGTCCACGGAAAAACGGGCTGCATCCTCCGGCGGGGTATACTTGGGATTCTTGCCGAAGTAATCGTAAGAGACGGCGGAAACCGTCAGGGGTTTGGGATAGCCAATGGCGTTGAGCACCATATCCAGAGAGTAACAGCCGATATCTGCCAGTGCTCCCACTCCTGCGTAGCGCTTCTCGATAAAGGTGCTGCCCGGAATTCCCCGGCGCCGGCCGCCGCCTGTCTGAATGTAATAGATTTTGCCCAGCTGGCCGCTCTGGACAATTTCCTTGATTTTCTTCATCCGGCCGTCATATCGGGGCTGGAAGCCGATGGTCAAGATCTTGCCGGTGGCTTTTTCCACCCGGCGCAGCTCCTGAGCATCCTCCAGGGTGACAGTCATGGGCTTTTCCAGCAACACATGGCAGCCTGCCTGCAACGCCTGGATGGCGCATTCCGCGTGGGCTGTATTGTAGGTGCATACACTCACCGCGTCCAACTCTACGGAATCCAGCATTTCCTGGGTGTTCTCAAAGGCCTTTGCCTCCGGCAGTTCCCAGCGGTCCAGAGCTTCTCTGGCTTTTCCGGGAACAATGTCGGCTCCCGCCACGATTTCCACATCCTCCATCTGCTTGTAGGCACGGACGTGGGAATTGGAAATTCCACCGGTCCCGATAATGCCAATCCGAAGTTTTTTCATGATCCTTACTCCTCCTTTGATCCATCCAATATGGCATCCTACACACGCGCTCCTGTTTGAGCGCTGCGAAACCGATTATAGCAGTATGAAATAGAAAAATCTAGAGGGTTTGGCAAAACTTTTGAGGAATTGTTGGAAAAGATATTTCACGTTGCCCCTGAGGGCCTTCCTTGTCCGCCTTTGGCTTAAACGAAAAAACGGTTGACCGATTACTCGGCCAACCGTTTTTTATGAGAACATTATAATTCTACGGGATTAGTACATGCCGCCCATGTCGGGGGATGCAGGAGCAGCTGCGGGAGCGGGCTCCTTGATATCGGCCACCAGAGACTCGGTGGTCAGAATGGTGGAAGCCACAGAGGAAGCGTTCTGCAGAGCGGAACGAGTCACCTTGGTAGGATCCACAATACCGGCCTGGATCATATCCTGGAACTCGCCGGTCAGGGCATTGTAGCCATAGCCCACCTTATTCTCCTTCTTCAGGGCCTCTACGATCACGGAACCCTCAATGCCAGCGTTGATGGCGATCTGACGGACGGGCTCTTCCAGGGCCTTCAGAACGATGGCAGCGCCGGTCTTCTCGTCGCCCTCAGCGGAATCCACATAAGCCTTCACAGCGGGGATAGCATCGATCAAAGCGGTGCCGCCGCCGGCCACGATGCCCTCTTCCACAGCAGCCTTAGTGGCAGCCAAAGCATCTTCAATCCGCAGTTTCTTTTCCTTCATCTCAATCTCAGTGGCAGCGCCAACCTTGATCACAGCAACACCGCCGGCCAGCTTAGCCAGACGCTCCTGGAGCTTCTCCTTGTCAAACTCGGAAGAAGTGGTCTCGATCTGGTTGCGGATCTGGCTCACACGGGCCTTAATCTCCTCAGAGTTGCCAGCGCCATCCACGATGATGGTGTTTTCCTTGTCTACCTTGACCTGACGGGCATGGCCCAACTGGCTGAGCTGGGTATCCTTCAGCTCCAGACCAAGCTCTTCGGAAATCACCTGGCCACCGGTCAGAGTAGCGATATCAACCAGCATCTCCTTGCGGCGATCGCCAAAGCCAGGAGCCTTGACAGCCACGCAGGTGAAGGTGCCACGCAGACGGTTCAGGATCAGGGTGGTCAGGGCTTCGCCTTCCACGTCCTCAGCAATGATCAGCAGCTTCTTGCCGGACTGGACAATCTGCTCCAGCAAGGGCAGGATTTCCTGAATGTTGGAAATCTTCTTATCGGTAATCAGGATATAGGGATCATCCAGCTCGGCCACCATCTTGTCGGTATCGGTAGCCATATAGGGGGTGATGTAACCACGATCGAACATCATGCCTTCCACCACTTCGCTGTAAGTCTCAGCGGTCTTGGACTCTTCCACAGTGATCACGCCGTCGGAAGTAACCTTCTCCATGGCGTCGGCAATCAGCTGGCCGATCTCGTCGCTGGCGGAGGACACAGCAGCCACACGGGCAATGTCCTTGGTGCCGTCCACTTTGTGGGCGTTCTTCTCAATGGCTTCCACAGCCACCTTGGTAGCTTCCTGCACACCCTTGCGCAGGATCATGGGATTGGCACCGGCAGCCACGTTCTTCATGCCTTCCCGAACCAAAGCCTGAGCCAGCAAAGTAGCGGTGGTGGTACCGTCGCCAGCGATGTCATTGGTCTTGGTGGCAACTTCCTTCACCAGCTGAGCACCCATGTTCTCAAAGGGATCATCCAACTCCACTTCCTTGGCAATGGTCACACCGTCGTTGGTGATCAAGGGAGCGCCGAACTTCTTATCCAGCACCACATTGCGGCCCTTGGGCCCCAGGGTAATTTTTACGGTATCCGCCAACTGATTGACGCCGCCCAGAAGAGCTTTGCGGGCGTCTTCCCCAAAAATGATTTTCTTAGCCATATTTGGTCAAATCCTTTCTTCTATTCGTAAAGTAAATTCCGGAACTTTCCAGCGTATCAGGTGAAACTCAATCTTCCACCACGGCCAGGATATCGGACTGACGGACGATGGTGTACTCTTCCCCGTCCAGTTTCACTTCCGTGCCGCTGTACTTGGCGGAGATGACCCGGTCGCCTTCCTTCAGGTACATCTTCACTTCCTTGCCGTCCACTTCACCGCCGGGGCCAACGGCCACCACACGGGCAATCTGGGGCTTCTCCTGAGACTTGGCCGCCAGCACAATGCCGCTCTTCGTGGTTTCCTCTGCTTCTTCCGCTTTGATGAGGACTCTGTCAAGAAGTGGTCTGATCGTCATAACGCAACACCTGGGCCTCGGTTATTCTATCAAATTGTTTGGGGCCCGATCCTTTCTCCCCGCATCCAAATTTATGTTTTCGCACTCTCCGGGGAAGAATGCTAAAACCGCGGTAAACTCCCGCGAAAAAGAAATTGCTCTCGGTATCCGCCGGAAGGATCTCCCAGGAGGAAATCTTTCCTGCGTCTCGGGAATTAGCACTCTTTATTCCCGAGTGCTAAACCTATTGTATCCATATGGTCAGTAAAAGTCAATAGCTTTTTCAAAATTTTTGACTTTTAACAAATCCTTCATAAATTAGCGGAAGTTCCCACGGGAAAATCCTCGGTCTTCCGACTATAGCTCTTTCAAAAAATGCCGTTGGAGCTTGTTCCCATGGTATCCCAGCTGCTGGTAAAAAGCATGGGCCCCTTTTCGGGTTTCCCCGGATACAAGCCGGACTGCCTGGGCCCCCTCTTCCCGAGCCCATGTTTCCCCCGCTGTGAGCAGAGCTTTTCCCAGCCCCTGGCGCCTGCAAGTTGACGCCACGGCAATTCCCATGACGTCCTTCATGTGGGGCGCGTAAAGCACATCGTAGTCCACCAGGTGCACATACCCCACCACCTGGTCCTCTTTTTCCGCCACCAGGATTTTATTCCTGCCGTCTTTCAGCAATGCTTCCAGTTTCTCCCGAGTTGCTTCTTCCGGGTAATCGTACCCCAAATCCTCCCGGCTTAACCGGGCTATGTCCCGGGCGTCCGTGGGAAGCGCGTCGCGAATGATCCATTCCATTCTCAATTCCTCCAGATATGGAAAAGGCCCGGCAATCGCTGCTGGGCCTTTTTTCTTGCGCCAGACTTACTTGCCCAGCACTTTCTTTACAGTTTTTTCGATATTTTCCGCGGACAGGCCGAACTCCTTGAGCAGATCCACCGCAGGGCCGGAATGGCCGAAGGTGTCGTAAATGCCGATCTTGGTCACGGGAGTGGGGCACACTTCGGACAGGCAAGAAGCCACTGCTTCACCCAGACCGCCGATCACGTTGTGTTCCTCCACCGTGACAATCCGGCCGGTTTCCCGAGCTGCTTTCAGGATCAGCTCCGTATCCAGCGGCTTAATGGTGTGAATATCCAACACCCGAGCGTCAACCCCAGATGCCTCCAAAGCCTTGGCAGCCTTTACCGCCTCTTGGACCATTAATCCTGTGGCGATAATGGTGATATCCTTGCCGTCCCGGAGGGTGATACCCTTGCCGATTTCAAAGTGGTAATCGTCGTTGTTGTTGACGCTCTCCACCGCCAAACGGCCCAAACGGATGTACACCGGGCCCACATACTCGGCGGCCGCCTTGACTGCTGCCACCATCTCATAGTGGTCCGCAGGGTTCAACACCACCATGCCGGGAATGGTGCGCATCAAAGCAATATCCTCACAGCACTGATGGGTGGCGCCGTCTTCCCCAACGGAAATACCAGCGTGGGAACCGGCAATCTTCACGTTCAAATGGGGATATCCAACGGAGTTGCGCACCTGTTCAAACGCCCGACCAGCAGAGAACATAGCAAAGGATGCTGCAAAGGGAATTTTCCCGCAAGTGGCCAAACCGGCAGCAATGCCCACCATGTTGCACTCGGCAATGCCGCAGTCAAAAAACCGCTCAGGATATTTTTTCTTGAAGATGCCGGTTTTAGTGGCCTCCGCCAAGTCGGCGTCCAGCACCACAATATTGGGGTTTTCAGCGGCCAGGGCAGTGACTGCTTCGCCAAAGCTCTCCCGCGTTGCCTTTTTCACCAGTTCAGCCATTCTTCAGCACCTCCAGGTTCTCGGTCAGCTCTTTCTTGGCAATCTCGTATTCCTCCGCATTGGGGGCCTTGCCGTGCCAGCCCACCTGATTCTCCATGAAGGATACGCCCTTGCCCTTCACCGTCTTGGCAATGATGGCAAAGGGTTTGCCCTTGCAGGCTTTGGCAGCTGCAAAGGCCTCTTCCAGCTGATCGAAGTCATTGCCGTCTACCGTGGTAACCTGGAACCCAAAAGCCCGGAATTTCTCATCCAAGGGATCCGGTCCGGCCACTTCCGCCACAGGGCCGTCAATCTGAAGGCCATTGTAGTCTACGATCACACACAGGTTGTCCAAATGATGGTGCCCCGCAAACATGGAGGCTTCCCACACCTGGCCCTCTTCCGATTCGCCATCGCCCAGCAAGGTGTAGACCCGATAGTCTTTCCCGTCCATCTTGCCGGCCAGAGCCATGCCCACGGCGGCGGAAATTCCCTGGCCCAAAGAGCCAGAGCTCATGTCCACTCCGGGGGTGCCCTTCATATCGGGATGGCCTTGAAGCATGGCCCCAATGTGCCGCAGCTTTTCCAGCTCGCTCCAATCAAAATAGCCCTTCAGGGCCAAAGCCGCGTACAGACCCGGTGCACAGTGCCCTTTGGAAAGCACAAACCGGTCCCGGTTGGGATCCTTGGGATTTTTGGGGTCCACACGCATCTCTTTAAAATACAGATAGGTGAAAATTTCGGCCGCGGAGAGAGAGCCTCCCGGGTGGCCGGACTTGGCGTGGAACACGCCTTCAATGATGCCGAGACGCACCTGCGCCGCGGTGACCAGAAGGTCCTTGCGTTCTTGAGCGTTCATGGTTGCTTACCAGTCCTTTCCGCCGTGATCCTTGCGATTGCTCATGCGAGTTCATTTTATCCCATTTTAGCAAAAAAAGCAATCAAAAGTTTCCGCTGTCCCTTTCTGCTCTGTATAATCCCCGCTCTCCAGATCAAAAATACCTTTGAACGATCCCAACATCCTTTCAGAAAGGAAGTTTGCCCAATGAAACAGAAAGACGGTAGAATTGGCAATTTGCCTGCCAACATCAACATTATGAACCCGGTCCCCAACAAGGATGCCAAAACCATCACCAGCTTGATCCGGAAAAACGGCAAGGTCTCCGGCTACCAGCTCTCCGACGGAAGAGTTCTCTCCAAACGAGAAGGGGTAGCGCTGGCCAAGCAGGGCGGCATTCGAGGGGTGGCAATCGCCAGCCGCAACGGAAGTGAATACCTCCGCTCTCTCCCCGATGGCAGCGAATCCAACAACCTGGGCGACCTGCCCACCTCCCCGGAAAGCTTTCAGTAATCCCAATACGCAAAAATCCCCTGACTGTTACCAGTCAGGGGATTTTATTATGCAACTGTCAGAGAATATCCGAAGGGGACGATTACTCGGCCATCTTCTTCAACTTCTCATACTTCTCAGCAGCGTACTTCTCGGCGTTGGCAAACAACTTCTCAGCGCGCTCCGGGAAGGAACGGGTCAAGCTGTTGTAACGGACTTCGCCCATGATGAAGTCGCGATAAGAAGCGGTGGGAGCCTTGCTGTCCAGCTGGAAGGGATTCAGACCCTCATCAGCACGGCGAGGATCGAACCGGAAGTTGTTCCAGTAGCCAGCAGCCACAGCCTTCTTCTCCTCCAACTGGGAAATGCCCATGCCGCCCTTGATACCGTGGTTGATGCAGGGAGCATATGCCAGGATGATGGAGGGACCATGATAGCTCTCAGCCTCGGTGAAGGCCTTGATGCACTGGTTCATATCAGCGCCCATGGCGACCTGAGCCACATAGACGTAGCCATAGGTCATAGCGATGCCAGCCAGGTCCTTCTTCTTGGTGGCCTTACCGGTGGCAGCAAACTGAGCCACGGAGCCGCAAGGAGTGGACTTGGAAGCCTGGCCGCCGGTGTTGGAGTACACTTCGGTATCGAACACCAGCACGTTGATGTCCTCGCCGGAAGCCAGAGCGTGATCCAGACCGCCGAAGCCGATATCGTAGGCCCAGCCGTCGCCGCCCAGGATCCACATGGACTTCTTGGCCAGATAATCCTTATCCTTCAGGATCTCGGTAGCCAGCTTGCAAGCCTCGCACTGGCAGCCTTCCACAACGCCATCTTCCAGAGCGGCAATGTAAGCCTCAGCAGCGGGACCATTCTCCACGCGGTCAGCCATGGTGTCAATCCACTTCCGGCCGGTTTCCTTGATCTCGGCGGTAGCATAGTCCACAGCGATCAGCTTCTCGGTGAGCTCAGCCAGACGGCCGCGCACCGCGTTCTGAGCCAGGGTCATGCCCAGACCAAACTCAGCGTTGTCTTCGAACAGGGAGTTCTCCCAAGCAGGACCGTGACCCTTCTTGTTCACGGTGTAGGGAGTGGCAGGAGCGGAACCGCCCCAGATAGAGGAGCAGCCGGTAGCGTTGGCAATGAACATCTTGTCGCCGAACAGCTGAGTAGCCAGCTTGGCGTAAGGAGTCTCACCGCAGCCGCCGCAAGCGCCAGAGAACTCCAGCAAGGGCTGCTTGAACTGGCTGCCCTTCACGCTGGTCTCCTTGAACTTAGCAGCAACCTCTTCCTTAGCAGGCAGGTCGATGCCATACTCGAACACAGCTTCCTGAGCTCTCTGAGAATCGATGGGAGCCATCTGCAGAGCTTTGTTCTTGGCGGGGCACACAGACACGCAGGAGCCGCAGCCGGTGCAATCCAGGGGAGAAATAACCATGGCAAAATTCATGCCGGGCACGCCGGTCATGGGCTTCGCCTTGGTGCCCTCGGGAGCATTCTTCAGTTCCTCGTCGGTCATAGCGATGGGACGGATGACCGCATGGGGACACACATAGGAGCACTGGTTGCACTGGATGCAGTTGTCCACGATCCACTCGGGAACATCCACAGCCACGCCACGCTTCTCATAAGCGGCAGTGCCCTGGGGAGAAGTGCCGTCTGCATACTTCTCGAAGGCGGAAACAGGCAGATCCTTGCCGTGGAAGGAGTTCACAGGGAACACCACGTTGTTGACGTAATCCACCAGCTCGGGACGGTTGCCGGTAGCAACCTTGGGCTGAGAATCGTCCACAGCGTCCTTCCAGGAGGCGGGCACGTCTACCTTCACATAGCCGGTAGCGCCACGATCGATAGCGTCGTGGTTCATCTTGACGATGGCGTCGCCCTTACGGCTATAGGACTTGGTAGCAGCGTCCTTCATGTATTTGATAGCATCCTCTTCGGGGATGATCTTGGCAATTGAGAAGAAAGCGGACTGCAGCACGGTGTTGGTACGGGTGCCCAGACCCAGCTCCTTACCAATCTTAAAGGCATCGATGGTGTAGAAGTTGATGTCGTTGTCGGCGATGAATTTCTTCACCTTGCCGGGCAGACGCTCATCCAGCTCCTCAGCGCTCCAGGAGCAGTTCAGCAGGAAGCTGCCGCCCTTCTTCAGATCCTGCACCATGTCATAGGTCTCCAGATAAGCAGGATTGGAGCAGGCCACAAAGTCAGCCTTGGAGATGTAGTAGGTGGACTTGATGGGGGTGTGACCAAAACGCAGGTGAGAAATGGTCAGGCCGCCGGACTTCTTGGAGTCATAGTCGAAGTAGCCCTGAGCGTACATGTCGGTGTGGTCACCGATGATCTTGATGGAGTTCTTGTTGGCACCCACAGTACCGTCGGAGCCCAGGCCCCAGAACTTGCAGGAAGTGGTGCCGGCAGGAGCGGTATCGGGATCTTCGGTAGCATCCAGAGACAGATGGGTCACATCGTCCACGATGCCGATGGTGAAGCGCTTCTTGGGCTCGTCCTTCTCCATGTTGCGATACACAGCGATGATGTCGCTGGGCTTGGTGTCCTTGGAACCCAGACCATAACGGCCAGAGTACACAGGGCAAGCGCCGAAGGAAGTGCCATTGATCGCAGCCAGAACATCCAGGTACAGGGGTTCGCCAATGGAGCCGGGCTCCTTGGTACGATCCAGCACGGAGATCTTCTTCACGGTCTCGGGCATCACGTCCAGCAGATACTTGGCCACGAAGGGACGATACAGATGAACCTTCACCAGGCCAACCTTCTCGCCAGCAGCGTTCAGGTAGTCGATGACTTCCTCGATGGTCTCGCAGGCAGAACCCATAGCGATGATGATCTTGTCAGCATCGGGAGCGCCATAATAGTTGAAGGGCTTATAATCGGTGCCGATCTTCTCGTTGACCTTGTTCATGTAGTCCACGACAACCTCGGGAACCGCGTCATAATACTTGTTGCAAGCCTCGCGGGCCTGGAAGAAAATATCGCCGTTCTGAGCCTGACCACGGAGCACAGGATGCTCGGGGTTCAGAGCATTGCGACGGAACGCGTTGACAGCGTCCCAATCCAGCAGGTCGCCCAGATCTTCGTAATCCCACACCTGGATCTTCTGGATCTCGTGAGAGGTGCGGAAGCCGTCAAAGAAGTGGAGGAAAGGTACCCGGCCCTTAATTGCGGAAAGATGGGCCACGGCGCCCAGGTCCATGACTTCCTGGGGGCTGTTGGAGCACAGCATTGCATAACCGGTCTGACGGCAGGCATAGATATCGGAGTGATCGCCGAAAATGTTCAGCGCATGGGTAGCCACCGTACGAGCCGAAACATGAATGACGCTGGGCAGCAGTTCGCCAGCCATCTTGTACATGTTGGGGATCATCAGCAGCAGGCCCTGAGAAGCGGTGTAGGTGGTGGTGAGAGCACCGGCCGCCAAGGAGCCGTGGACAGCGCCGGCAGCGCCAGCCTCGGACTGCATCTCGGTAACCCGAACCTCTCTACCGAACAGGTTCTTGCGGCCAGCGGCAGCATACTTGTCGGTCTCATCCGCCATCACGGAAGAGGGGGTGATGGGGTAGATGGCGGCAACGTCGGTAAACGCATAAGATACATGCGCAGCGGCGCTGTTGCCATCCATGGTTTTCATTTTTCTTGCCATGAAATATTTCCTCCTTTTAGGATGATCGAACAGGTGTGACGGGTTTCTGAGCGGTGTTCTTCCGGTATACCCGTGCTGTTTTATTCTAGCATTTTTTTTTGGCCCTGTAAAGGCAAAAAAGGTGAAATCCACAACTTTTTGGCAAAATCCCCCCGCGGATTTGACATCCCCTGTGCTTTCGAGTAGAATAGAAAGAAAATAGCCGGCTTTTGCACGGCTCAATTCTGTCACATTTTGGAAAGGGGCTTGTCGTCTCATGGATCCGGACGGACTTTTTATCCTCACCGTATTTTTGACTCTGGTTTGTATTTTTCTCGCTTCCTGGTATGCTGCCGGGGAATCGGCCATAGAGGCCCTCTCCCAAGCCCAGATAAAAAAAGAGGCGGAAGACGACCCCCAAGCTCGCAAACTGCTGAAACTTCTCCAAGGCCAGAAAGCCGCCGTATCCCCCATGCAATCGGGGCTGCTGCTCTTTGGGCTTTTGGGCTTGGGGTTTTGTCTGTGTGCCTTCTTCGAACGGCTCCACGGCGCTCTCGCTTCTATTCCCCAGCAAAGCCTCAGAACATTGGTGGCCTTCCTGGCAATCACCTTGATCTATGCCATCGTGTTTTTCCTCTTTGCAGACCTACTCCCCAAAAAGAGCGCACGGCACAACGCCCGGAACTTCGCATTCCGGTTTGTAGGGCTGCTGAGCATGCTCAAAGGGCTGGCGATTCCCATGCTCTGGCTCTGCGGCGTGGTGGCCAATGGCATTTTGCGGCTGTGCCGGATTGACCCCCACAAACTGGACGATCCTGTCACGGAAGAGGAAATTCTCCAGATGGTGGGTGAAGGGGAGGAAAAAGGGGTCATCGAAGAGACAGAACGGGATATGATCACCAACATTCTGGACTTCAAGGACACCACTGCTGGAGAAACCATGACCCATCGTACGGACATCATCGCCGTGGAAGATACCACTCCCATTGCCGAGGTGGTGGAAACTTCCGTGGAAAACGGTTGTTCCCGGATTCCCGTCTATCATGAGGATATCGACACCGTGGTGGGTATCTGCTATATCAAAGACCTGCTGCCCTATGTAGGCCGGGAAGTTCCGGATTTCATAAAGCTCACCGACCTGATGCGCTCCGCTTACTTTGTGCCGGAAACAAAAAAATGCAGCCAGCTCTTTACGGAGATGACCGAACGGAAGGTACAGATCGCGATTGTGCTGGACGAATATGGAGGTACAGCAGGGCTCATTACGCTGGAAGACTTGGTGGAGTCCATTGTGGGCAACATCCAGGATGAATACGACCACGAGGAAATGGAAATCCGTCGGATGAGCGAAACGGAGTACACGGTGGACGGTACCGCCTCTATCGACGAGGTTTCCGACATGGTGGACGTGGACTTGCCGGAAGGGGATTATGACACCATCGCCGGCCTGGTCACTCAGCAGTTGGGACGCCTGCCTAAGCCCGGAGAACATCCTCAGGTAAAAGTGGCCGGTGTGACCATTACCGTCCTGGAAGTGGAAGACCAGAGATTGGCCCGTGTGCTCTTGGTCAAGGATCCCCACGAGACATCTCAGAAGAAAGAGGAAGAAGATTGATACTATGAACCAATCCCCCCCAAAGGAAACTGCCGCCCAAGAGCACCAATCCCCGGAGAACGCTCTGGGGACTGCCAGTATCGGAAAGCTTCTGTTTTCCCTGGCTGTCCCCGCCATCACCGCCCAGGTGGTGAATATGCTCTACAACATTGTGGACCGGATTTTTATCGGCCATATTCCGGAGATTGGTACCGCCGCCCTGACCGGTGTGGGCATCACCTTCCCCATCATCACCTTGATCAGTGCCTTCAGTTCTTTGGTTGCCATGGGCGGTGCACCTCGGGCTTCTATCGCCATGGGCGAGGGCAACCACAAAAAAGCCGAACAGATTCTCGGCAACTGTTTTATCACCCTGCTGCTCCTTTCCGCGGTGCTCACCGCCATTTTCCTGATCTTCCAGGAACCCATTCTCTGGGCCTTTGGCGCCAGCGAAAACACCATCGGCTATGCCACTGACTACATGGGCATTTATGTGTGCGGCACGGTATTTGTTCAAATCGCCTTGGGCATGAATATGTTCATCACCTCTCAGGGCTTTGCCAAAACCAGCATGCTCACTGTGGTGATCGGCGCTATTCTCAATATTGCTCTGGATCCCCTCTTTATTTTTGTTTTCGGCATGGGTGTCCAAGGGGCGGCTATTGCCACTGTGCTTTCCCAAGCCGTCTCTGCTCTGTGGGTACTTTTCTTCCTGCTAGGCAAACGCACCACCTTGAAAATCAAGGCCTCCTGCATGGTCCCCCGGCTGAAAATTCTGCTGCCTGTTCTTGCCCTGGGTGTATCTCCCTTCATCATGCAGAGCACGGAAAGCCTCTTAAGCGTGGTTCTCAACACCTCCCTGCTGCGCTATGGCGGAGATGTTGCCGTGGGAGCCTACACGGTGATCGCCAGCATCATGCAGGTGATCAATCTGCCCCTCCAGGGGTTGACACAGGGTGCCCAGCCCATCACCAGTTTCAACTACGGTGCCCGCAACATGGACCGGGTCCGGAAATCTGTCCGGCTTCTTCTCACCTGCACTTTGAGCTACAGCATTCTTTTCTGGCTGTGTATCATGCTGATCCCCCAGGTTTTTGTGGGTATTTTCACCAGCGATCCCCAATTGATCGACACCGCAGTCTGGGCCGCCAGAATCTTCTTGTTTGGCTGCTTCGCCTTCGGGGCCCAAACCGGCTTCCAACAGTCTTTTCTGGCCCTGGGTCAGGCAAAAGTGTCTCTTTTGCTGGCTTTGCTCCGGAAAATTGTCCTGCTGATTCCCTTGATCTACATTCTTCCCTTCTTCTTTGAAGACAAGCTCTTCGGTGTTTTTCTGGCGGAACCCATTGCCGACATTTTGGCCGCTTCCACCACCACTGTCTCTTTCCTGATTTGGGCCAGAAAAAATCTCCGGGACCGAAAGAAAACTTCCTAAACCTGCAATGGATGAGGCCGCGGGATTCCCGCGGCCTCTGTTGTCAATGCGCTGTAAAAGAGCTCTCCGGATCTGGGATTGCTCTCCCCAACAGGTTGGTGCAGTACCGGCGCAGCTCTTCCTTAGTGGTCAAGTCTGCGGCGCTCTGCATGAGCTGCTCCTGAAGGGCCGGAGGCAATGCGTTAAAATATGCTTGGGCTTCCTTGTCCATTTTGCTGGGATGGGGCATGGGTATTCCTCCTTCCTGATGGAATGTCTCTGTTCCAGTATGCCCCGCAACTGGGATTTCCATACATTCCCCTGCTATTCTCTTTCAGAAAGGTGTCACTTTCATGAGTCAACTCACCGAATTTCCCCTCTTTTCCGGCATGGAGGAAGGGGAATGCCTTCACATGCTGGATTGTTTTCACGCCCCTCCTCGCTCTTTTCAGGAAGGGGACATCGCTTACACCTACGGAAAAGGGACTGGACAAACGCTGGGCATTATTCAAGAAGGCCAAGCCGCCCTGGTCAAGATCGAGGCTTCGGGCACCAGGACCGTTTTGGAACGGCTTGGAAAAGGCGGCGTTTTTGGAGAGCTGATTGCTTTCTCCAGCCTGCCTTGTGACAGTGTTACCCTGGTATGCGAAACTCCCTGCGTCATCGTCTTCCTGCCTCAGTCTCAATTGACCTCCCCCTGCAGCCATTCCTGTTCCTGCCACCGGAAGCTGTTGGAAAACTTACTGGGACTCATCTCCCGAAAAGCCTTTGATCTCAGCGAACGGGTAGAGGTTCTCTCCTGCCGCACCATCCGGGAAAAGCTGTTGTGTTATTTTCGCATTTGCGCCGCCCGGGAAAAAAACATGAGTTTTACCTTGCCTTTTTCCCTCAGCGCATTGGCCGATTACCTCTGCACCGACCGAAGCGCCATGATGCGGGAATTGAAAAAGCTGAAAGAGGAAGGCTTCCTAGAGGTCTCCGGCAGAAAAGTCTCTTTCCGGGCTGACCTGTGCTCTGCCAGCTGGAAGTGAAAGACCTCTGTCCTTGCCTTCTTCCTCCCTTAAAAACGTCCTCTCTTTTGCTGAAAGTTGCAATTTGGGAGGGCGTTTTTTGTTTTCCCCTCCGCTTTTCAAAAGTGGATTAAGATTTTCTGTCGAAAATCTTAAGGTTCCTGCAAGTTGGTTGCAGGAAGTTCACGAATCGGTTACAATGAGGCCGTCCGAATTTGTGAGATTTATGGAGGGAGCTACATTATGTTATCCATCAGCGGTGTGACCAAGAAATATGGCAAGACCTTGGCCAACGACAACATCAGCTTTGCCGTGGGCGACGGACAGATCGGCATCCTGCTGGGACCCAACGGTGCAGGAAAATCCACCATCATCAAATGCATCACCGGCCTGCTGCGGTTTACGGGACGGATCGAGATCAACGGATTCGTCAACACCTCACTGGACGCCAAACGGCAGCTGGGATACATTCCCGAAATGCCTGCGGTGTATGACCTGCTCACCGTGGAAGAGCATCTGGAGTTTATCCGCCGGGCCTACCGGGTAGAGGATGAATCCTATGCCCAATCCCTGTTGGAACGGCTGGAGCTGGAAGACAAGAAAAATAAGCTGGGCAAAGAGCTTTCCAAGGGCATGCAGCAAAAGCTTTCCATCTGCTGCGCCTTGATCCACAAGCCCCAGGTGGTCATTTTCGACGAGCCCCTGGTAGGCCTGGATCCCCATGCCATCAAGGAGCTCAAGCAGATCTTCCGGGAATTGAAAGCCAGCGGCGCTACAGTGTTGATTTCCACCCACATGATCGACAGTGTGGAAGATTATTGGGATGTGGCCAACATCATGATGAACGGACGGTTTGCCGCCACCATGGTCAACGACGGCAGTGAAAGCCAAAGCCTGGAAGACCTGTTCTTCCAGATTACCGAAGGGACCCACAATCCCGGTACGGAGGAAACCAAATGAAAAGCCCTCTCATTTACCTCACCGCCGTCAAGCTGAAAAACCAGCTGATCGGGGTGGTCAAGAGCCCCGCCAAATTGATTTACGCCCTCTTCCTGGTGGCAATTTTTGCCCTGTCCGCCTTTTCCGGCAATTCCATGGAAACCGGGGAGTTCCGGGATTTTTCCGAACTGGTCTCCATCATGACCTTGTTTTACTCCTTTATGTTCCTGATGGTGTTCTATTCCGGCAGCACGACCAATAACCCCATGTTTACTCTGTCCGACGTGACCCTGCTGTTTCCGGCCCCCCTCAGCTCCAACCGGATTTTGTTTTACGGGCTGGCAAGGCAATTGGGATTGTCCCTGATTCTGGGATTCTTCCTGCTGTTTCAGTATTCCTGGCTCCATGGAGTGTATGGGGTCACAGTGGGAGGATTGGTCCTGATCGTAGTGGGCTATGCCATCACGTTGTTCTTTGCCCAAATTTCCGCCATGGCAGCCTACACCCGCACCAGCGGCAACGAAAAAGCTGCCAAGGGTGTTCGCTATTGCGTGCTGGCCATTACCCTGGCGTTTGTAGCATGGGCCCTGCTCTCCTGCCAAAAAGAGCTGATGGACCTGGCAGGGGGAGGCAGCTATGAACCCGCCCTGGCGGCGGGGGCAAAATTCTTCTCCACCCTTCCAGGCATTCTCTTCCCCGTTTCCGGCTGGTCCGCCGGGCTGATCGGAGGAATTCTTTCCGGAGATTGGGCCATGGTCGGCCTCTTTGCCCTGCTTCTGATTATCCTGCTGGGGGTGCTGCTGGCCTTGATCCTCACCTGCAAGAACAACTACTACGAGGATGTTCTGGCAACTGCCGAGGTGGCGCAATCTGCCATAACCGCCCAAAAAGAAGGACAGCTCAACGAGGTGGTTCCCAAGCATGTGCGGGTGGGAAAAACCGGCCTGGGAAAAGGCTGGGGCGCCAGCGCCTTCTACTACAAACACCGGGTGGAAAACCGCCGGTCTGGAGTATTTTTCCTGTCCAATATGTCCTTGATCTTTGCGGCCATCATCGTCGGGGTTTCCTTCTTTATGAAAGACGGGGGCATCATCGCCGTGTTTTCCATGGCCACCTACATGCAGCTGTTTACCGTGGCACTGGGCCGGTTTAACCGGGAACTGATCAAGCCTTACATCTATTTGGTACCGGAACCGCCCCTGAAAAAACTTCTGTACGCTCTGAAGGAAACTTTGATTTCGGAAGTCTGGGAGGCCCTGTTGATCTTTCTCCTTGTGGGCGCCATTCTGGGAGCGTCCCCCTTGGAAATTACCATGTGCATAGTGGCTCGGGTTACCTTCGCCCTGCTGTTTACCGCCGGCAACGTGCTGGTGGAACGGGTCTTTGGCATGGTGTCCTCCAAAACCCTGATTTTCCTGTTCTATTTCCTGGCTCTTGCCCTGATGACGGTTCCCGGCATCGTAGTAGGTGTGGTTCTCTCCATATTGGTTCCTGTCTGGGCTATGGAGATGGCTTTGGCAGGGATGTCCGGTGTCAATGTGGCGATTGCCGTGGTGGTTTTGTGGCTCTGCCGGAATCTTCTCCAATACGCGGAACTCAACAACCGGTAATTTTTTCCTCGATTTTTTGCTTGACAAGAAAATGAGGGTGTGCTACAATCTCTCCAGAATTTGATAAGGAATGCTTGCCGCCGGGTAAGCTGAAAAGCATTGGATTCGCGTCCATAGGCCATTGGAGACGCGAAAACCAATACTTTTTTTGTTGACTGGATGGCAGGTGCAAGGAGGAATCTACTATGTTTCGGGATATGAGAAGAAAAAGACAGCAGCTCCCTCAAGAGGAAGCGGAAACCATACTGCGGGAAGGTACTTCCGGCGTTCTGTCTCTCCTGGGAGATGACGGTTATCCCTACGGCGTTCCCCTCAGCTATGTTTACGCCCAAGGACATCTCTACTTTCACTGCGCCACGGAGGGCCATAAGCTGGACGCCATTCGTCGGGAACCCAAGGCATCTTTCTGCGTAATTGGCCAGGACGAGGTCCTTCCGGAAGCTTTTACCACCGCTTATCGCAGCGTTATTGTATTTGGCCGGGTAAAACTGCTGGAAGAGGAGTCTGCCATTTGCCAGGCCATCGAAACACTTTCCCTTCGCTACGCTCCCCAGACCACCCATCTGGAAAAGGAGATCCGGGAAAATTGGAACCGGTTTCTCATGCTGGAAATGACCGTGGAGCACATGACCGGGAAAGAAGGTCTTGAACTTGCCAAACAAAGGTGGGCAAAACCATGAGTTCCCCCCTCCACTCCCCCAGAAAAGAGTTTTTTCGGTATACCTCCCTCAACGTGCTGGGCATGATTGGCCTCTCCTGTTATATTCTGGCAGACACCTTCTTCGTCTCTCTGAGCCTGGGTTCCGACGGATTGGCGGCTCTGAATCTGGCCATTCCCATCTACAGCTTCATCAACGGAAGCGGGTTGATGGTGGGAATGGGCGGCGGCACTCGCTATTAGATTTTGCACAGCCAAGGAAACAAAAAAGCCACCTATCAAATTTTCACTCAGGTTCTCTTTCTGACTGGAGCCTTTGCTCTGATTTTTCTCACCGCCGCCTGGTTTTTGCCAGGGCCCATTCTCCGTCTGTTTGGCGCCACCGGACCGGTATACCACATGGCCTACACCTATCTCCGGGTGATCCTCTGTTTTTCCCCGGCTTTTCTTTTGAATAACGTGCTTCTGTGCTTCGTCCGCAACGATGGAGCTCCTCATCTGGCCATGGCTGCCATGACCACTGGCAG
>UQQZ01000031.1 GCA_900543305.1 uncultured Oscillospiraceae bacterium | reverse complement strand
CAACGCTTCCCGCTCCGCAAAGGAATTGGGAATTAAATCCCGGGCTTCTGCGGCATCGTGGAGAATGTCATCCATTTTCTCTCCGCGCACTGCCTGCTCAAACACCAAAATAAACGCCTGCTCTCTGGCTTCTCGTCTTGTCATTGCCCAAACCTCCAAAATAGTAAAAGCCCACCGCTTCCACGGTGGGCCACTGCAAAGGATTTCTCAGGACACATTGCGTTTTCAAGCTCCACCGGGACACGCCTTCGCGGCCACGTATGAAGCTATTATACCACAATATTTTCCTGAAACAACTAGTTTGTGCCAATGATTGTGATTTTGTCCGCGGTAAGCCCCGTCTGCTCCATGACGATCTCCTGGACAATCAGCATGTCGGTATCCTCTAGGGTGCCTGATACGACCACACTGCATTCTTCCGACGTCACATAGGCTACACAATCGGTATAACCCTTGGCCTCCAGCAAACTCTCTACATTGGATTCTTCCAGGATATTTTGGGCAATGGCAGACGCTTGCTCCACCGCCTGCTGCTTCGCCGCACTGTCGGATTCCACGTCTTCCAGAACACCGTTTAGCAGCTCAATGGCCTCATCCCGGGAATTTTGCCGGTTGACCCTCGCTTGGGACAGGGCATCCCCTGAAGTACTTTCCGCCGAACTTTCCTGATCCATGTCATCATTGACCGTCTCCACATAGGCATTGTTGACCAACTGGGCGGCTCCCAATTGGCTGCTTTCAGAAGATGAATCCCCTACCGGCAGCCGATTGGTGCCGGCAAACTGCCAATTTAAATAGACCGCAGCCCCTAAAGCCAGTACCAAGGACGCCAAAACCAGTTGCTTCTTTCCAAATTTCATGCAAGATCCCTCCCGGTTGTTGTTATGCTATCCGCCTGATGTGACGCACACTTTGGCGGTTGAAAGATCCAGAGCAGTACAAACAGCGTTGAGCAGCTTTTCTTGAATGCTGGGGTTCTCCGCAAACCGGCTCACCACAACGACCCCTTGTACTTCCGGCTGCGTTTGAGTCACGGTCAGGGCACTTTGATTGCCCTGGGCGTCTTCCAAAAGCACATGGGTTGTCTCACGCTCCTCTTCAGAGGACGTTCCCCCTTCCCCCGAGCTCTGCGTATTGTACCGCTCGTCTGAGGCATAAAGGCTGTGGCCATTATCTCCCAGAGTGATCACCACCGTGGGAGATTCTTCTCCGGTGATCGCTTCCACAATTCTCTTGACATCTGCCTCCAATGCCATTTTATATTCCTCCGATGTAGCCTCGCTGGAAAGAGTTTGCTCCTGGCTTTCATCAGGATCCCCCCAGAGGGAGGACAGGTAAATCAGCAGGATGCCGCAAACGCCCAAAGCTACCACCAAGCCAATTGCTTTCTCTTTCCGAAAAAGTTCCAGAAAGGACTGTTTCCACTTGCGAAACCCCACGAATCCTCCTTTCCGAGGGTTACCCCTCTGTTTCCACCGTGACTGTTACCTCTTCCCCCAAAGCGTTTTCCAACAACACCTGGGCACGCTCTCCATCGGAAGGGTAGTAAAAGAGGACGGCCACCTCAGTCAATACTATGCTGCCATCGTCATTTCTATCTGTCAGAACTTGGATTTTTTCTGCTTGAAGCCCTGCAACTGCCAAAAGCCCCTCTACATACGCCTCACCATCCGATTGAGCTGCGTCCTCCAGCCTTCCCTCCACGTAAGAGGTAAGTTTCTCCTCTTGCCGGGCCATCTGTGTTCCGGAAAAAGATAAATCCACATCCAGGTTCAACAAGTTTGCCACAGCGGAAACCAGGAGGATCAGCGCCACCAGGCCTCCTACAAATTGCACCGTACTGTTTTCCGGGCAAAGACGCGCGATCAGCTCCGCTGCAATCAGCGCTGCGCAGACCGCCAATACCGTTTCCAAAAAGCCACTCATAAACTTCCTTTCACAAACAGCACCAGAGCTGCGCAAACGACCGCCACCGCACATACGCTGGCCAGAACTGCCAAAATCATTTTCCCCACTGATGCGCAGGCGCCAAAAAGGGATCCCAAGTAGGGAACATCCATCAAATCAGATGCAATTTGCCCCAGCAGGGAAACACCAACCCATAGGGCCGCTTCCACAGCTGTGGGAGCAAAGATACAAATCGCAGCCAGCATTCCGAATGCCCCTACCCCGGACTTGACAATGTGAACACTGTTCTGGATGGCAGCCACCGCGTCCCCAAAAGCTCCCCCTACAATGGGGATGGCTGAAGAGGCCAAAAGCTTGACCGCCTTATTGGTTGCCGCATCCACTTGGGCATTTAACATGGTCTGAACGGACAGGATCCCGGAAAAAAGGGTTACGGATAACACCAAAATCCATTTTGTGAAATTGTAAATGCTGGAAAGAAGCCGGTCTAGTTTCGTGCGGCAAAGTGCAGAAGTCAACGCAAGCATGAGAAAAGCCCGGAGCAGTGGCAGCAACAGCGCAGACGCCAATACGGGAATCCCATTTCCAAAAGCAAGGGTCCAGAAACTGTAGGAACCACCGGTCACCCCGCTTCCCGAGGCGATCATCAGCGCTGAGTAAACAGGCACACTGGCAACCATAAACACACTGGCGCTTTCAATTACCTGAGATGTGGCGCCAATCAGCGCTAGGAGAGGGGATGTCAGAATTCCCGCACAAGACAGGGTTCCCACCAGCTGGGCCGTCTCCTTTCCCTGCTCGAACAGACTGCCCAGCCGGCAAAGAATCACCACTCCCAACAGCGCTGCCAGCCCCTTTAGAGGAGCACTTATTTTCTCCCGAAACACTTGGGAGAAAGCCTGAAACAGATGGTTTCCATCCTCTTCCGACTGCACAATGCCTTCCTGAATTCCTCCCTTTTCCAGAAGTTCACGGGTGTCTTCATCCAGAGCATCATACAACGCTGCTGCACCGCTTTCTTCATAAATACCTTCCACTTCTTTTTTCTGATCCCCAGTTTCCTCAGCCAGGGCTACGCAGGGGACGAGCCACAGCAGGACTCCCATCACGCACGCCAACAGTGCCATCCGCTTTCTAAATCCCATTTCTTCACATCCTTACATGGCGGCAATTTCACCCAGGTCGTTCAGGATTTCCCCTACAGCAGGCAAGGACGCCAGTAAAACCGCCACCCGCGCTGCCAGCTCCACTGTGTACGCCAGGGCAGACTCTCCCGCATCCTTACACAACCGGGAAACTACCTGTCCTACAATGGTGATGCCTACAGCCCGAAGCATCAACCGAATGGCGTCTCCTCCCAGAGATCCTGAAAAATCTTCTATCTGCTCCACCAGGGGAGTCCCCTGTTCTAAAATCACCAACAGAAGAACCACCGCTGCCCCCAAACTGATGAGCACGGCGTACTCCTTATTGCTCTTTTGCACCAGAGAAGCAAACAAAACGGCACACAGAGCGCAGACTCCGATTCCAAATAGTTCCATGGCTACAGTGAAAAAATGGATTTGACTGCCTGAAACAGGGCGTCAATCTCCCGGATAATCATCATGAGCACCACGATCAATCCAGCCAGTGTGGTCATCATGGCCTGATCTTCCCGTCCAGAACGCATCAGCAGTTGATTGAGCACCGCTACAATGATTCCGATAGCGGCAATTTGAAAAATGAGATCCACATCCACTTGAACGTTCCTCCTTTTCTGCGCCTGGCTTTACCACAACAAAAGGCCTAACGCCACTCCCCCAAACAACCCCAATGCCACTGAAACCTTGCTCTTCTGGCGGGATTCCTCTTGGGCTATCTGCAATCTGGATTTCAACAAAGATTGATAGAGGCCAATGTGCTCCAACTGTCCCTGAACATCACTGACCCCCAGGCCCCTCACAAACCCCAGATACCAGTCCAGATCTCCTTGTTCCCACAGAAGATCCCGACCTGCCTGTTCCAAGGATTTGACCGGGTTCCATAGAAAATCCCCATCTCGCTCCGCCACGCGGCAAAATTTGGAATCTTGCTGTTCCAAAATCAGCTCCGACAAGGTTCCTGCAGAGAAACGGATCCCCGTTTGAAATCCCTGCAACATCTTTTTTAGATCAAGCAACAGACGGGCCCGTCGTTTGACGCGTATTGCCCCCAACAAGCCCGCCAGCAACCCGCTGACGATCACCAAGAGAACTCCCAACCCCTTCACGGCTTTCCCCCTTTCTCCTTTCCCTTTGAGAAGAAACCCGAATCATTTCACAGATCTCCCCTGGCGCTTTCCGCCCCAAAAGACAAACCACCGTTCCAAAAGCGCCTGTGGCAAGGAGTTCCCGGCAAAGAGGCCTGCTGAAGATATCTTTGCTGGAAGCGTGAACCGAAGCCACCAATGCCGCCCCTGCCGCCACCGCACCCTGCACGGCTGACAAGTCATTTGCCGAGAGTTCATCGCACAGGACAATTTCCGGAGAGAGCATCCGCACTGCTACATCCAACCCGGCAGCTTTGGGATATCCCCGCAGCACATCGGCACAAGGGCCTAAATCAAACCCTCCCAATTCTCCACGCTCGTCCAAAACCGCTACCCGCCGGCTGGAAGAAAATTTACCCGCAGAAAGAGAAAACGCCAGATCTCGTAAAAAGGTGGTTTTGCCGCTGGAAGGAGGTCCCGCTACCAACACCCCTTCTTCTATGGGGATCCCCTCCCGAAACAGCCTGTCCGCGCATCCCGGCACTTGGCGGGGAATCCGAAACACCAGAGAAGTCACCTCTCGAACCGCCTGGACTTTTCCCTCCTCCAATACCGCTGTGCCGGAAATTCCAACCCGGGCATTCTCCCCAAACCGAACAAATCCCTGGCGGATTTCCTCTTGATGACTGAATACGGAATGGCCGCAAATTTGTAAAAACAGCGCTTGCATTTGGCCTGGGGTAACTTTCACCCCATCTTCCGCCTGTTTGGCCGGACCACCATCCGGTTTGACAAACAAGGTTCCCTTCCTTCCGCACAAGGCAATAGGTTGTCCTTTTTTCATATGAATGTCAAAGGTTTCCTCCTTGACCCATGAAGGAACGGACAATAACAGATCCCCGAACATGGGAATTTGCCTGGCTATGAAATCGAAACCCGCAGGTTCCATAAGCTCTCCTCCTTTGCGATGATACTCATATCTATGGACAGGACCTCCAAAATAGAACTGCCTCTCCCAAAGGCATAAAAAAGCCCTGCCGGCTCTCGCCAGCAGGGCTTTTTCCATACCGCTTGTTTGTTCTTTCATTCTTCCGGGTGATTCTTCCGGTATTCCAAGAAGGACTGAAGCACTTCCCGGTCCGTGGCGTAGGTGACCAGCGCCAATGCCTCTTCCGGGCTCTTCCAGCCGATTTCCAACACTTCCTCCGGCTGTGCCTTCACTTTATCCTTTTTCGCCTTGGCGGAAAAATAAATTACGTCTTTCATCACATTGGGCTTGGGAGAATAGGTGACCATTTCACGAAACCCTGTATCCAGGGAAACCTTTAAGCCAGTTTCCTCCTTGATCTCCCGCAAAGCGGTTTCCGACTCTGTCTCCTTTTTCTCCACATGGCCTTTGGGGAATGCCCAGTGACCTCCATTTTTGTGCTGAATCAGCAGGATTTCCAGGCCATTTTCCCCTTCCCGATACACCACGGCTCCACAAGATTTTTCTTTTTTCATGGCGCTCTTTCCTCCTATCTGTCAAACAGAAAGAGGGACCGCGCAAAGCGATCCCCCTATTGTTTTATCGTACGGAAAAACGGTATACGGTCTTGGTAGAGAAGGGTTTCCCCGGCTGCAAATACTGGAAGGGGAAATTCCCGTGATGCACTGAATCCGGGTAAAACTGCGTCTCCAAACAAAACGCCGTATGAGGCTGCATAGGCTTGCCGTCTTTGCCCATGAGACCAGCATCTACCGTATTGAAGGTGTAAAGCTGCACCCCAGGCAAATCCGACCAAACTACCATCACCCGGCCGCTTTCCGGCTCGTAGGCAGTGGCAAACTGGCGAAAGCCTTCCCCGTCTACACAGAAGTTGTGATCAAATCCTCCGCACAGCTGGATTAGGTGATCCTGGGCAAACATATCCTGTCCCAATTCCTTGCCGGAAGTAAAGTCCAAAGGACCTCCCAGCACGGAAACAATCTTCCCGGTAGGAATCAAGTCGTCGCTGACCAAGGTAGTCTGGGAAGCATGCAGGGTCAACTGGGTGCCCAACACATCTTTCTGGGGATCTCCAGAGAGGTTGAAGAAAGAATGGTTCGTGGGGTTAAAGGGAGTTTCCTTGTCGGAAACCGCCTCGTATTCCAGGGAAAGGGCATTGTCTTTTTGGAGGGTATAGGTCACTTTTACCCGCAGATTGCCAGGGTAACCTTCTTCCCCATCGGGACTTTCTGTAGTAAAAATGATGGAGGGCTCGTCCCCTTCCTGCACCTGGGCCTCCCACACCTTTTGATGGAATCCCCCAGGGCCACCATGCAGAGAATTTTCCCCGTCATTTTTGGCCAGGGTAAAGCATGCGTCTCCCAATTGAAACGCTGCTCCGCCAATTCGATTGGCATACCGTCCAACACAGGTGCCCTGATAATCAGCCCCAAGATATTCAGAAAGCGTCCGGTGGCCCAATACCACATCCCCCAGATTGCCCTGACGGTCCGGCATCAAAAGCTGAAGGATCCGGCAGCCGCAAGGAGTGGTAACCAGAGTGGCGCCCGCCGCGTTTTTTAAAGTGTAACATTCCACTTCCCGACCGTCGGGGAGCCTGCCAAACACAGTCTTTTCCACCGGCATAACCTTTTAGACCTCCTTGCCCAGCAGAGCAGCACCGATGATACCGGCGTCATTGCCCAGCTCGGCACGGCAAACTACCGTCTTCTTGGCAGAGTTCATAGCATACTGCTCACGAGCAACAAACTCGCGCACAGGAGCCAGCAGAGTTTCCCGTTCGTTGGAGATGCCGCCGCCAATACACAGGGTATCGGGCTGGAAAATGTTGATCATATCCACAATGCCCACGCTCAGATACTTGATGTACTCGTCCACGATCTCTTTTCCGATGGGATCGCCCTGACGCATTGCATCAAAAGCCGTGCGGCCGCTGACCTTTTCAATATCTCCATCTACCAGAGTCCACAGGGGAGAATCCTTGGGAGCTTTCTCCATATACTCCTTGGTGGTTTTGATCAGGCCGGTAGCGGAAGCATACGTCTCCCAGCAGCCATGACGGCCACAAGTGCAGGGACGGCCGTCTACCACGATCACAGTGTGACCCAGCTCAGCGCCGGCAAAGTTGCTGCCGGAGTAGATCTTGTGATTGATGATGATGCCGCCGCCAACACCGGTGCCCAAGGTGATAGCAATGGCGTTGTCAGCACCTTTCAAAGCACCTGCCATGTACTCGCCGTATGCCGCTGCATTGGCGTCATTTTCCATAAGGATCTTCTTGCCTTCCATGCGCTCGGACAACATCTTCTCCATGGGAGTGTTTTTAAAAGGCAGGTTGTTGGCAAACTCAATAATGCCAGTCTCCTTGTTGATGGTGCCAGGAGAGCCAACACCAATCCACGGCACATCGTCAATGGTGATGCCTGCGTTCTTCAAAGCCTCATAAGCGGTAGCCGCCATAGCGTCAGCAACTTCCTCGGCATTGGTAACCTTGGTCTTGGAAGTGGCCCGCGCGATAATTTTGTTTTCCTCATCTACGATACCTACGGCAATATTGGTGCCGCCCAGATCGATTCCGAGATAATACATACAGAATTGCTCCTTCCGCAAAAAATTCAGGGGAGTTCCCCAATTATTTAAAGTATACTATACAACACGCACAAAAGTAAATGTCTTAGAGAAAATTTTCGTGTTTTTTTAAAACTTCCTCCCCTTGATTTTGCTTCTTCCCTGTGATATCATATCTTAGTTATAGTTTGCATTTTGAAACGTATTTGCCGCTATGGTGGAATAGGCAGACACAAAGGACTTAAAATCCTTCGGGAGAAATCCCGTACCGGTTCGACCCCGGTTAGCGGCACCAATTGGTATCCTCCAGGACAGCACGGCAGCTGTCTTGGGGGGTTTTCTTTTTCCTTGGACTTTTTATTACGGCAATAACAAGTTAAAGTTTGGTTAAACCGTGGAAAAATGGGTTGTTTTAAAAAAAGCCAGGGGATATACTTGCAGATAAATATTGATGTCGAGAGAATTTATCTTTTTGGAAAGGAGCCCGTATGGCTATTACCCTATTTCCTGATGGTCTACCTTGCACTTTGAAAGAACCCTTCGACCTTTCTTTCCTCCATCAATGGGGAACCGTATTTCATGTGTTCGACCGGCAGGACTCCGGAAATTTATGTTTTGGCTTGGAACAAGATGGCCACCGCTTCTTTTTAAAATTTGCAGGGGCAAAAACGTTGGGTTATACGGGAGACCCCCAAGAGGCCATGAGACGTCTGGAACTATCTGCCCAGGTGTATCGCGATCTAGCTCACCCTACGCTACTCCCCCTGTTGTGGAATGGACCTGTTTCCGGTGGATATGGGCTCCTCTTTCCCTGGACAGACGCCCTTTGTATGGGAAAACAATATCCCTCCCGACAAAAGTTCCTGTCCCTCCCCTTAAATGAAAAACTTGCAATTTTTCACGACATTCTGTTGTTCCATCTCCATGTGATAGAGCGGGGATATGTGTCCATAGACTTCTACGATGGTTGCATTCTTTACGATCCAAAGGCTCGCAAAACCCTCTTATGCGATGTGGATGCCTACCACAAAACACCCTTCCAAAATCCAGTAGGCAGAATGTGGGGGTCCACTCGATTTATGGCTCCTGAAGAATTTCAAAAAGGCGCCCCCATCGATGAAATCACCATGGTATACACTATGGGCGCTACTGCGTTTGCCCTCTTTGCCCAAGAGGGCAGTCGGGAGCGTTCCTGCTGGCCTCTTTCTGAAAGAAGTTGGAAGTTTGTGAAAAAATGTGTCTCTCCCCAACGAGAAGAACGGGTTGCCAATCTGCAATCCTTTCTTCGAGGGTGGGAAGATTCCCTCGGGTAAAAGCCTACTTACCCCTCTTTGTTTTTGTAGCCCTTCAAATGAAAGCCCACTGGGATAGCAACCCAGTGGGCTTTCTGAATGGATATTGCAAAAACACGCCGGTTCTGGGAGAGGCTTCTCCAGATTTCACCAAGACTTGTCAAAATGATTCCATTCTTTTCCAAGAAACGTTTGAGCAGCCCTCACTACTATGCTATAATCAAGCCAGTTCAAGTAGAAAACTTTGGTGGAATTTGCGCAGGATTTCTTTGACAAGCCAATTCCACCGCTTTAGGGAAAGGAATGGTGCTCCATGGCCACAAAAACATTGTACACGCTGATTGTCGCCGACGACGAGGATGAACTCCGTGAAGCGGTTTGTACCATGGTCCCCTGGCAGGAATATGGGTTTAAATTGCTGGGCAGTGCATCCAATGGGTTGGACGCACTGCAAATGGTAGAACAGTATGAACCGGATCTTCTGCTGACCGATATCCGCATGCCTTTTATTTCTGGAATTGAATTGGCACGCCATGTCCGTGAAATCCGTCCGGCGACCAATATCGCCTTCCTCAGCGGCTACGATGATTTTGAATACGCCAAACAGGCCATTCAATATAACATCATTAGCTATATGCTGAAACCTCTGACGTTGGAGGGGATGACCCAAGAGCTGCGCATGATTCGCAAAAAGATTGACGCGCAATTTGAACTGTTCCGCCAAGCGGAATCCCAAGTGGCTGCCCAAGATCTTCGAACTCCCATGCTGATGCCTCTTGTGTTGGACGGTTATGCAGAGGCTTGGGATGATTCCCAGGCCGAGGCCTATGGAAGAGAATGCGGGCTTCTTCGAGATGAACTGGATAAACCTTGCTATACGGTCATGGTCTCTGCCCTGTTAGACCGCTCGGGTACAAATCGGACCACTCCTTCCTTCGTTGCTCCAGTCAACACCTTGTCCGCAAAATATTTTAGAGGAGTAAACTTTTTTGCCGCCGGAAAAGTGATCTCCGTCCTCATGGGAAACCCCTCGGACTTTGAGGAATACCTTCACATTCTGGCGGACGAAATTCCTCAGATGGCCACACGCGTTCTGGGGATGCGATGCCGCATCGGCGTCAGCCGCATGACAGGCTCCCTCACCTCTCTCCACTACGCTTACAAGGAAGCTATGGAAGCTCTGCGCCAAGGGGATCCCTTTGAAAGTTATGTCCAGTTCATCAACGACCTGGCGCCAGCTGCAAAAGGAGGCAGCTTATTGTGCCAGCGGGCTCTGGAGGCCCTGGATCAACGCTATATGGAAGAAGACTTGTCCCTGGTATCTTTGAGCAGCATGCTGGATGTCAGTCCCAATCATCTCAGCGCCTGCATTAAGAAATACGCCGGGGAAACCTTTATCAATATCTTGATTGGAAAACGAATGGAGGCAGCCCGGGATCTGCTGGTAAATTCCAATATGAAAATTCAGGATATTGCCCGTAAGTGCGGATATACCGACCAACATTATTTCAGCTATTGTTTTAAAAAATACAACGGCGAGTCCCCCAATGCCATGCGCCGCAGGCTGGAATCGGAAAAGGAGAACACCACATGAGCAAAGAAAAAACCTTCCACACAAGGTTTCGGATCACGACCATCCTGGTGTCGATGGTGGTGGCCATAGTGGCCGTCATCCTGTGCTGTCTGATTGTGTTGTTCATGAACCGCTACTGGGATTCCATGATGTTGGGAGCCCGCACTACCAGTTTTCAATCGGTGTCCCAAGTGTCCAACACAGTCTCCAATTACCTGACTGACATGAATCAAGCGATGGACCTGGTGGAACAATCGATGAGCGAAACGGAAGAAGACCGCAATGAGCTTTTAGAGGCTTTTCTCACCTTTCGTCCCGACGTGGTGGCTGTGACCAGCTATTCTGCTGACGGAAACTTACTGCAATGTTGGTCCCCGGGCCATATACTGCGAAAAGAAATCCATGAAAATCTTTCTTTTCAGTTAGAACTTGCCCAAAATTCCAAGGGATCCTTTTTATCCCTTCCCCATGTGGAAAGCATTTTTGAAAGCTATTACCCCTGGGTCGTTACTTTGACCGCCCCTCTTCCCTATGACGGGGAAACTGCATGGGTCTCGTTGGATTTGAGCTTTTCCAGCATTTCCAACCATATCAACAACGTGAGTATCGGCCAACATGGCTATTGCTTTTTAATGGACAAGCACGGAAATATCGTCTATCATCCCCAGCAGCAATTGATCTACTCCGGATTAAAATCTGAGGATACCGGCAAGCTTTCCCAACTTTCCGACGGCACATTTGCCGACGAGACTGTGATCTATTCCGTGACCAGTGTAGAAGGAAGCGATTGGCGTGTGGTTGGCGTCAGCTATCTGGATGAATTGGTCAACAAGAATGTACAGGAAATGATCCAGCTCTTGATTCTGTTGGCAGCTATCATTCTGGTCACGGCTCTCCTGACTAGCTGGATGCTTTCCCGGCTGCTGGACCGGCCTCTTCGAGGTTTGGCTTCCGCTATGGAAAGTTTCGAGTCCGATGCCGATCACTTCACCTACCATCCCGTGGGAGGAACTCGGGAGGTACAAGAACTCTCCAGCTCCTTTGGGCACATGGTTCTGCGAATCCAGCAGCTGATGACAACTGTCCGAGAAGAAGAAATCAATCTTCGCAAAACAGAGCTGAAAGCCTTGCAAGCCCAGATCAATCCTCACTTTTTATACAACACCCTGGACTCCATTGCCTGGATGTGCGAACAGGGCCGGAATAGAGATGCTGTGAAGATGGTCCATGCGCTGGCGAAACTGTTTCGCATCAGCATCAGCAAAGGACACGAGCTCATTCCCATCGCCAAGGAAATGGAACACGCTGAAAGCTATTTGCAGATTCAAAAATACCGGTACAAAAATCGTTTTACCTATCACTTCCACGTGGATCCCCTTTGCCTAGAATATCTATGCAACAAAATTACCCTGCAACCAATCATCGAAAACGCCATCTGCCATGGATTGGACTTGCTGGTGGAGGAAGGACGTATCGACGTTTCTGTTCGTCAGGATGGAGAAGACATTCTCTTTTCCGTGGAGGATAATGGTGTGGGAATGAGCCAGGAACAAATTGTCTCTATTATGGAAGAAGGACCCCAAGAGCGTTCCGGCATAGGAATCCGAAATGTGAACGACCGGTTGAAAATCTATTTTGGCAAAGAATATGGAATTCACATCACCAGCCAGTTGGACATGGGTACCCGGGTGGAAATTCGTTTACCCAAAGTGAAGGAGGGATATCATGAAACGAAATAGTACCGTTGTCCTTTGTGGAATCATACTGTTCTCATTGTTTTTCGGATGTTCTTCCACCGCCCATACGCCTACCCAACACACAGTCACACTGGTAGCAAAATCCACCGAAACCGAGTTTTGGCTCTCTGTATTTGCAGGCGCGGAAGCTGCCGCTACAGAGTACAACATGCAGCTTTCGATTGTGGGGCCAGAAACCGAAGAAGACTACGAAACCCAAAATCAAATGGTGGCGGAAGCTGTGGAAGAAGGCACGGAAGCTTTGATTTTCTCCGCCATTCACTACGATAAAAACGCCGAGGCCATTGACAACGCCGCCAAAAACGGTGTCAAAGTTGTAGCCATCGATAGCAATGTGGCCTCCGATGCCGTCAGCACCTACATCGGCACCGACAACTACGCAGCCGGTCAGATGGCTGCCCAAGCAGCTCTAGAACGGGTATCCGGCGATTTGGGAGTGGGCATCATCAATTACGATATCAGCAGTGCCAATGGCCAGGAACGGGAACAGGGTGCCGTGGATACCCTTAACAAGAGCGGCCGGGCCCGCATTGTATCTGTCATCAACACTCTGGCAGAAGCTCAACAAGCCCAGTGGGATACGGAAGATCTCTTGGAAAAGAATCCGGAAATCAATGTTCTCTTGGCGTTTAATGAACCTACCAGTGTAGGCGCTGCCATGGCCATTCAACAGAGACACTGTGAAAACAGCATCTTTCTCGTGGGATTTGACTCCAATGTGGCTTCCGTTGACGGCTTGCAGGATGGTTCTGTGGACGCCTTGATTGTACAGAATCCCTACGCCATGGGATATCTGGGAGTGGAAAGTGCCTATAAATTGCTCAATGGTCAATCTGGAGAACTAGCAGAAATTGTGGATACTTCCACGCAAATTGTTGACCGAGACAATCTCTTTTCCATAGACAGTCAAAAGGCATTGTTTGCCTTCGAATAAGTGCCTAATTGTATATTTCTTACATAATCCTTTTTCGATTTTGCCACATATTGTTCATTAAGAATGCTTTTTTACCCTGTTCGCGGTGATTTTTCACCTTGTTTCTACTCCTTTCTTCCGTTACTATGTGAGTAAAGAAAGGGCGAGCAAACGCCCCACAAACAACGGTCTAGAGAAGGAGAGATCATTTATGAAAAAAGTGCTTGCATTGTTCCTGGCTGCTTCCATGGCATTGGGGATGGCTGCTTGTAATGTGTCCACCACCTCCCAGCCCTCCAACGGCTCCTCCAGTGAAAAGACACCCAGCAGCTCCACCGCTTCGGAAACCAAAAACTCCTCCACTACGGTGGAAACCAGCTCTGTAGCCAACAAAGACAAACCTCTTGTATGGTTTAACCGTCAGCCCTCCAATAGCTCCACCGGCGAGCTGGACATGAACGCCCTCCGCTTCAACGACAACACCTACTATGTGGGATTCGATGCTAACCAAGGCGCTGAATTGCAGGGCACCATGATCATGGACTACATCAAGGCAAACATCGAAACCATCGACCGCAACGGAGACGGCATCATCGGTTATGTGTTGGCTATCGGTGACATCGGTCATAATGACTCCATTGCCCGTACCTGCGGTGTCCGCAACGCTCTGGGCACTGCAGTCAAGGTAGATGATTCCATCAAAAGCGAGCCTGTAGGCACCAACGCGGACGGCAAATCCAAGGTTGTCCAGGATGGATCCCTGCAAGTAAACGGCAAAACTTACACCATCCGCGAACTGGCTTCTCAGGAAATGAAAAACGCAGCTGGCGCCACTTGGGACGCCGCCACTGCCGGCAACGCCATCAGCACCTGGGCCTCTTCTTTCGGAGATCAGATCGACGTGATCGCTTCCAATAACGACGGCATGGGTATGTCCATGTTTAACTCCTGGTCCAAGGCAAATAAGGTTCCTACTTTCGGCTACGACGCTAACGCAGACGCCGTTGCGGCTATCGGAGAAGGATATGGCGGAACCATCAGCCAGCACGCAGACGTTCAGGCTTACCTGACCCTTCGTGTACTCCGCAACTCCCTGGACGGTGTGGATATTGACACCGGAATCGGCACGGCGGACAATGTTGGAAACGCCCTGAGCAAAGACGTCTTTTACTACGATGCCGACCATCGCTCCTATTACGCTCTGAATGTGGCCGTCACTTCCGAAAACTACAAGGATTTCATGGATTCCACCAAGGTCTACGAGCCTGTTTCCAAACAGCTGGATTCCTCTTCTCATCCCACTAAAAAAGTGTGGCTGAATATCTACAACGCCGCGGACAACTTCCTCAGCGCTACCTATCAGCCCCTGCTTCAAAAGTATGACAAATTGTTGAACCTGAGTGTGGAATACATCGGCGGCGATGGACAGACAGAAGCCAACATCACCAACCGTTTGTCCAACCCCAAAGATTACGACGCTTTCGCTATCAACATGGTCAAAACCGATAACTCCGCCTCTTACACCGCACTGCTCAGTCAGTAATCCTCCCTGCTGAGAACCTTCCCATTTGCTAATACATTGTAAGAGGCCATTAGGGAGAAGGAATTTCTCCGGGTCAGGAGAAAAGCTTTCCTGTTCGGCAGAAATTCTTCTCCCTATTTTATTTCGCAAAAATCCCTGGCAGCATCGGCTTCCTCGCCGCACCTGCCAATCGGTATGAAACAGGAGTAACTAACATGGTAGATACAAAAGACGATATTGTCCTGTCAATTCGTGGTATGAGCAAGTCTTTTGGTCGGAACCGTGTGCTTGACCACATCAATTTAGACGTGAAACGGGGCACCGTCATGGGCCTAATGGGCGAAAACGGCGCCGGCAAGTCTACAATGATGAAGTGTCTTTTCGGCACCTACCAAAAAGATGAAGGACGAATCTACCTCAATGACAAGGAAATCAGTTTTTCAGGACCTAAAGACGCTTTGGAAAATGGCATCGCCATGGTACACCAAGAACTGAACCAGTGCTTGGAACGCAACGTGATCGATAACCTGTTCTTGGGCCGCTATCCTCTCAATTCCATGGGAATTGTCGATGAGGGCAGCATGAAAAAGAAGGCCTCTGAGCTGTTCCGGAAACTGGGAATTACGGTCAACTTGACCCAACCCATGCGGAATATGTCTGTTTCTGCAAGGCAGATGTGTGAAATCGCCAAAGCTATTTCCTACAATTCCAAGGTCATCGTTCTGGACGAACCTACCTCTTCTCTGACGGTACAGGAAGTGGATAAGCTTTTTGAGATGATGCGTATGCTCAAGGAGCAGGGAATCGCCTTGATCTATATTTCCCATAAAATGGACGAAATCTTCCAGATCTGCGACGAGATCTCTGTCCTCCGGGATGGGAAGCTGGTCATGACCAAAAGCATCCAGGAAACCAGCATGAACGAATTGATCAGCGCCATGGTGGGACGTTCGTTGGAAAACCGCTTTCCCCCGGTAAACAATGTGCCTGGGAAAACCATTTTGTCCGTCCAGCATCTTTCCACCAAATACGCTCCCTATTTGCAGGACGTCACCTTCGACGTAAAAGAAGGTGAAATTTTCGGCCTGTATGGTCTGGTGGGCGCAGGACGTACCGAACTGCTGGAAACCATTTTCGGCATGCGAACCCGCGCTGCGGGCCGGGTGTATTTCCGAGGGAAGTTGATGAACTTCAACACCCCCAAAGAGGCCATCCGTCATGGATTCGCCATGATCACCGAGGAGCGTAAAGCCAATGGCCTTTTCCTGAAATGTGACCTCACTTTTAACACCACCATCGCCAACTTGACCCAGTACAAGTCCGGATTTGCCCTGTCAAATCCCAAAATGGTGAAAGCCACCAATAAGGAAATCAAAGTGATGCACACCAAGTGTATGGGCCCTGACGACATGATTTCCAGCCTCTCCGGCGGAAATCAGCAAAAGGTGATCTTCGGAAAATGGCTGGAACGGGATCCCCAAATCTTTATGATGGATGAACCCACAAGAGGAATCGACGTGGGCGCAAAATATGAAATCTACGAACTGATTATCAATATGGCCAAGCAGGGTAAGACCATTCTCGTGGTCTCCTCCGAAATGCCTGAAATTCTGGGAATTACCAACCGCATAGGCGTGATGTCCAATGGATATCTCTCCGGAATCGTAAATACCCGGGAAACCAATCAGGAAGAGCTTTTGAGACTCAGTGCAAAATATCTATAACGGGAGGAATTGCTATGGCATCAGGTAAAGCAAACGTTCTTACGGCTGAGCGGGAAATAGAACTCCGCCGGTCGATCGATGAATATGTGGGAAGTATTCAAGCTAAAATTGACGCACTACGGGTGGATGGCACCGATAAAGTCATCAAAAATCAAAGCGATCTGGAGAGCCTGAAGCGGGATAGAATTTACACCCAACAGGAGAAAAACCGTATCGCTGCCAAACGGAAAGAGGAACTAAAACAGGCCAAAGCCGTGGAGGCCAACCATAAAGGGGAAATCTCCAAATTGATCGGCGACGCCGAAACATACCTGAACTCTCACTTCAACAAAGAGTACTATCAAGTGGTCGTTGAAAGCTGTAAACGGGAAAAAGTCTTGGCCCACGAGAAATACCGCGCCACTGTCGCCCAGCTGAAAAAGGAACATGCCCAGGCATTGTCCAAGCTCAGCGATCCCCATGAGATCAAGGATGAAAAATACGTCCATAAAAACCGGCTGTTTGACGCCAAAATGCAACTGGCCAAAGATCTCCAATCCCTCAAGGATCGCCGGCATGCCGCTTTCGACCATCGCTACCACTTGATCGACATGCTCCGTATGTCCAAGTTCACATTTGCGGAAACAATGGCGCAAAAAGCGGAAAACTATCGTTACACGTTTAACCGCCGGGACTTTCTTTTGAGGAATGGCTTGTATTTGGCTATTCTCGTAATCTTCATCGCCCTGTGCATCATCACTCCCATTGTGAAAGATGTTCCCCTGCTCACGGTGAATAACGTGCTGAACATTCTCCAGCAGGCTTCTCCCAGAATGTTCCTGGCATTGGGTGTGGCAGGATTGATCTTGCTTGCCGGTACCGACCTTTCCATCGGGCGAATGGTGGGCATGGGTATGACAGTTGCCACCATCGTCATGCACCAGGGAATCAATACGGGTTCCGTGTTTGGTTTGATTTTCGACTTTACCGGAACACCCATCCCCCTTCGGGTTTTGTTTGCCTTGGTGATCTGCATCATCCTTTGCACCATCTTTACTACCATTGCAGGGTTCTTTACCGCCAAATTTAAGATGCATCCTTTCATCTCCACAATGGCCAATATGTTGGTGATCTTCGGTCTGGTCACCTATTCCACCAAGGGCGTGTCCTTTGGCGCCATCGATCCCAATATTCCCGGTATGATCATTCCCAGAATCGGCTCCTTCCCCACCATCATCCTCTGGGCTGTGGCCGCAGTAGCAGTGGTGTGGTTTATCTGGAACAAGACTACCTTCGGAAAAAACCTCTATGCTGTGGGTGGAAACGCTGAAGCGGCTGCCGTTTCCGGAATTTCTGTCTTCCGGGTTACCATTGGAGCGTTCATCTTGGCCGGTATCCTCTATGGATTTGGATCTTGGCTGGAATGCATCCGCATGGTAGGGTCCGGATCTGCCGCCTACGGGCAAGGTTGGGAAATGGACGCCATCGCCGCTTGCGTAGTGGGCGGAATCTCCTTCACAGGCGGTATCGGCAAGATCTCCGGTGTGGTAGCCGGTGTGTTTATCTTCACCGCACTTACCTATTCCCTCACCACCTTGGGCATTGACACCAATCTGCAGTTCGTATTCTCTGGCATCATCATTCTGGTAGCAGTCATGCTGGACTGCCTGAAGTATGTCCAGAAAAAGTGATTCCAATTTAACTCCGAGTACATCTTAAAGTCAAGCAATCTATATAACTCCCCACAGGACCCTTTTCTCCTCCTAAGAAGGCTCCTATGGGGAGTCCTTTTTCCCCTTGCCCAGTTTCCCCGACAGAAAAGAAAATAGAACTTACGCCACCCCTTGACAGCTTTATTCTACAGTTGTAGAATAATAACTGTACTACAAATGTAGAATGAAAGGAGAATGAACGATGAGCGAATCTATCCGCCGTCTTCCGGATGCTGAGCTGGAGGTGATGCAAGCTGTTTGGGCCTGCACGCCGCCAGTTGTGCGAGCTGACATCAACCAGCGGCTTCAGCAGACCCATCCCATGGCATTGACCACTTTGCTAACCCTGTTGACACGACTGTCCGATAAGGGTTTTTTGCGCATTGACAAGGTGGGACGCAGTTCTCAATATACCCCCCTGATTTCTCAGCAGGAGTACCTGGCTCAGCAGAGCAAACGTTTCTTAAACAAGCTGTGCGGGGGGAGTCTTTCCACCTTTGCCTCAGCCTTGTGCGACAGTGGTTTAACCAAGGAGGAACTGGAGGAGCTGCGCAGCCTCTTGGAAAGGGGGAACTTATGACCACGGAACTGTTGCTCAAGGGATTTTTTGCTCTCATTATCAGCGGAACACTTTCTTGGTGCGTCTACTCCCAAGGAGCTCCCCTCCTGGATTTAACAAATCCTTCGGATCGGCAAAGATATTTACCCCTGGTGTCTGGGCTATTGCTTCCCCTTTCCCTGTTCGTTCTATTTGTGCTTGCAGTGTTTCCCTTTGGCTTTGCCGGCGCCGCCGAGGAGGTACTTTCTCTGTGTTTTGGGATTTTTTTGCATATTCTCCTGTACTATGTGGTACTACTGGCAATACTTCCGCTGCTGCGGGAACATTTCAGCGCCCAAGCTTGTGCTCTCCTTTGGTTGATTCCCAATTACCTTTACATCACCCAGTATCAAACCATGAAAATTCCTATGCCCCTGCTGGTTTTCTATGTTTCGGGTCAGGTGATTCAGATCTTGGCTGCGATCTGGGCGATTGGCTTTGCAGGCGTTCTGGGGTGGAAAATGCTCTCCCACCTTGTGTTCCGATTTCACATCTTAAAAGACGCTGTGCCCGTCACAGATCCAGAGATGCTGGCTGTATGGGATCACGAAATCCAGCAAGGGAATTTTAAAAAGCCGAAATTCCGATTGGTATCTTCTCCCCAGGTGACCACCCCCCTCTCAATTGGATTGATTTCCCGAAAGACCCGTGTGGTCCTGCCTCAACACACCTACTCCCCGGAAGAATTATCTCTGATTCTCCGTCACGAATTGGTCCACATTGGCCGTCAGGATTGCTGGTCCAAGTTTTTTCTGGTGTTCTGCACTGCCATGTGTTGGTTTAATCCCCTGATGTGGTTAGCCATGCGTAAAAGTGCGGATGATCTGGAACTCAGCTGTGACGAAATAGTCCTGGAAGGGTGCAACTCCACCACAAGGTACCAATACGCCAATCTCCTGCTGAAAACAGCCGGGGATCAACGTGGATTTACCACGTGTTTATCCACCACCGCTTCTGCCCTGCGATACCGCCTCAAACATGTGATGTCCCCTCCCCCAAAACATTCCGGGGCACTGCTGGTTGGAATCACCTTCTTCTTTCTGTGTATGACCTGCGGATATGTGGCCCTGGCTTATGGCAATGATACCGGCGCCCAAGCCATTTATCAGTCTCGTGATACGTCCGATTTTTCCCTTCGGGATATCACTTTGGATCACGATCCCTATCACACTATCTGGCTCTGCCCTGATCAAGAAAAGTTTCACCACTTCATGGCATCTCTAGAATTGGCAAACCTGACGGGAAGTTACTCCTTTGACGGCGCGCAACGGAGGTTTACCTTTTTATATGACATTCCGGAAGGGGAATACTCCCTTGCCGTCATCCTGCAAGACAATGCCTTGAAAGTGGTACCTCTAGGTGATCAAGACCGTTCTCCCCAGTGGTACTACATTCCCCAGGGCACAGACTGGGCCAAATTGGATGAAATTCTTCTCGCCTGCCCTGCCCTTAATTTAGATTTTTGCAATCCAGAATCAAAGGAATCCCACCAGATGGGAGCCACCCTCTACCAGTTGGACGAAACCCTGGATGGACAAACCACATCGCTGATTGTCCCGGAAACGCCCCTGGAGGAAGCCAACGGTTTCTTTGAACATGATCTTTCCTATACGGAAGTAGCTCTGGATTTTTCCTATCCTCTGACCAATGAGTTCACCGTTATAGTAGAATCCTGGGACAAAGCAACGTCCTACAGGATAACCCAGTCCCAATTGGATAATCCTTCTGTAGTTCCTTTGGCAGCATATCCTGCCCACTACACTCTCTACGCCACTCTGGAAGGAAAAAACGGTTCCACCTTTGAAGCCATTTTCCGATTTGACTATGGTGAGCATTGAAAAAACTTCCGCTGTTACTTTCTTGCCAGGTTATTGTGCAATCGAGATTTCATGGCAAAAAAAGAAAAACCCTTGCTCAAGGGTTTTTCTTTTTTTATTTTATTCAATAGGTTTCATGGTGGGGAACAAAATGACCTCACGGATACTATCGGAATTGGTCAACATCATAACGCAGCGGTCAATGCCGATTCCCAGACCACCCGTGGGAGGCATACCATACTCCAATGCCGTCAGGAAATCTTCGTCCATCATGCCGGCTTCGTCGTCACCCTTATCCCGCAACTCTACCTGCTTCATAAAACGCTGGCGCTGATCGATAGGATCATTCAGCTCAGAGAAAGCATTGCCCATCTCGCTATGGCAGATGAACAGTTCGAAACGCTCTGTGAGCCGAGGATCTTTGGGAGACCGCTTTGCCAAGGGAGACACATCCACAGGATGCATGGTGATAAAGGTGGGCTGAATCAATTTCTCCTCCACCTTTTGGTCAAAGCACTCGTACAACGCATTACCCCAAGTCTTTTCCGCCGTCTCAGGCAGCTCCACGCCAATGGACTTGGCAGCGGCTACGGCTTCTTCATCGGAAGTAATAGCCATAAAGTCAATGCCGCAATATTTTTTCACCGCTTCATGCATAGGCATGCGGGGCCAACCGGGGGTTAAGTCGATTTTCTCTCCCTGCCACTCTACCTGGTATGTTCCCAGGATCTTCTGGGCAGCAGAAGACAGCAGATCCTCAAAAAGATCCATCATATCATTGAAATCCGCATAGGCCTGATAGAGCTCAATGGTGGTGAACTCCGGATTGTGCTTGGGATCCATGCCTTCGTTGCGGAAAATTCGCCCAATCTCATACACCCGTTCCATACCGCCTACAATCAGCCGCTTCAAGGGCAGCTCAGTAGCGATACGCATATACATATCGATGTCAAGGGTGTTGTGATGGGTAATGAAGGGCCGTGCAGTAGCGCCGCCGGAAATCGTATTGAGCACGGGGGTCTCCACTTCCATAAAGCCCCGGCCATCCATGAAATCACGGACATACCGGATAAACTGGGAACGGATGGTGAAAATCCGCTTCACTTCCGGGTTCACAATCAAATCCAAATACCGCTGCCGGTAACGGGCGTCGGTATCCTTCAGGCCGTGATACTTCTCCGGCAAAGGCAACAACGCTTTGGAAAGAATCTTCATGCTGTCTGCTTTGACGGAAATCTCCCCGCGACGAGTACGGAACGCCTCACCCGTTACCCCCACCACATCGCCAATATCCAGCGAAGCGGTTAGGTTGCGGTAAGCCTCTTCTCCCAGCATGTCAATCTTTACATAGAGCTGGATACGTCCCGTGTTATCCCGCAAATCCATGAAGGCGGCTTTGCCCATGTCACGCCAACTCATAATCCGGCCGGCTACGGATACCTGTTTCCCCTCGTACTCCGTTTCAAACCGGTCCACGATCTCCTGGGCGTGCTGTTTCACGTCAAAAGAGGTGATTTCATAAGGATTGCTGCCTTGGTCTTGCAGACGCTTCAGCTTTTCCCTGCGGATCCGCAAAATCTCCTTCTCGTCCTGCTCTTCTTCAATCTGCGGTGCCTTCTTGTTCTTTTCCGCCATTACTGATCCGTTCCTTTCGCCATTCCTCTTGGTATTTCTGTCCTTATCGGGAAATCGTTACAATATAGTATTTGGAGATGCCAGCCGGGGTCTCCACTTCCACCGTCTGGCCAACTTTTGCCCCGATCAGGGCTTTGCCCACAGCGGATTCGTCGGAAATTTTTCCATTGCGGGGATCGGCCTCATTGGAGCCCACAATCTTGAAATCCCGCCGAGACTGTGCCCCTGTTGCAGAGGTCAAGTCCACCTCGATCTTGGAACCGATGTGTACCGTCTCATTGTTCAATTCGCTTTCATCGATGACCACGGCGCCCTGAAGCATGACCTCCAAGTCGGCAATTCTTGCTTCTACCATGGCCTGATCATTTTTCGCTTCGTCATATTCGCTGTTCTCGGAAAGGTCACCGAAAGACAAGGCTACCTTAATCTTTTCCGCCACGTCTTTCCGGCGGACTGTTTTCAAATATTCCAGCTCCTTCTCCAGAGCGGCCAGTCCTTCTTCCGTAACAAAATACTGCTTCTCTGCCATTGTACTCCATCCTTTACTGAAAATGGCCCGCGTCACGCGGACCGACTTTATTTATTATAGTGACCCCGAAGGGTCTTGTCAATGTGAAAAGAACGCACAAGCCCCGGAAACCTCAGAAAAAATGCGGTTTCCGGGTCAGGCTTAGGTAAGCTTATGCGCTTCACAGGACCTTTATGCAGCCCTTCTAATTGTCAGATAATGGCGTTTTCGCCCTGTTTCTTCAGGTACTTGCCAATGGATATCGTTCCACCCAAAAGGCCGAACAGCATGCCGGCAATGATATAGCCACAGTAAATCAGCCACATGTAGGGATGAATGTTGACCACTGTCAAAAACGGCACCAGACTGTAAACTACTTCCACTGCTCGATCATAGGCCAAGTAAAGAACTGTGGCGGATACAAGTCCCGAAATAATGCCGATGATAATGCCCTCAACAATAAAGGGAACCCGCACAAATCCATTGGTGGCACCGACGGACTTCATGATGTTGATCTCCATCCGACGGGAGAAAATCGTCACCTTCACGGTGTTGGAAATAATGAACAAGGACACCACTGCCAGAATGATCACGATACCTATGCTGCAATACCGGACCAACCGATCTAGATTGCTCAGTTTCATGGCAATGTCCCGATAATTGGTGACAGACTCCACGCCATCAATGGCAGTGATCTCCGAAATGGTCTCATCATATTTGCTCAGGTCGTCCAAAGAAATTTGGTAGGCATCAGGAAGAGGGTTGTCATCTCCGATGAATCCCTCCAAAAGGGTACCGCTGCTTCCCAAATCCTGCATCATATTGGACAGCCCATCATCTCGGGGAATAAAAGTGCACTCCACAATATTATCCAACGCACGGATCTCTTCCCCGATTTTCACCGCCGTCAAGGAAGGAACATCTACTCGCAAATAAATTGTGATGGTGTTGTTTCCTTCCACCGACTGCATGGTGGTGGAAAGATTCAGAGAAAGCAGTCCTGCAATGCCCGTCATCAACAAACAGGAAATCAACACGCCAATGGAGGCGATACTCATGGTACGGTTTTTCCAGAGGCTCTTTACGCCTTCCCGGAACAAGTACCCAATACTGTGCAGTCCCATCACTTCACCTCCCCATCGTCTTCCTCATCTTGAGGCAGACTCTGTTCCAGAAGAATCTCCTGGGCAATGGTCTCCGCATTTTGTGAAACCGTGGGAATCGGCTCCTCCGGAAGAATATCCTCTTCCTGAGAAAAAACGTCCCCTTCCTGGGGGAACACATCCCCTTCAGGTCCCTGGGGAATAGCGGCAGTTTCCCCCTCGCCTTCGGGGGCTTCCGCCGTTTCCGGATCCAGAGGCGCTACCAACGGCTCCTGTTCTGTCTGAGGAACCTCTTGCTGGTACGTCTCTTCGTAAGTTTCTTCGTTGTCGTACTCGGCGTAATCATCGTCATTTTCCACTGCCTGCTCTGGGGAATCATATTGCTCAGGGGGAGCGTAGCTCTCTTGCATCTCTGCAGTATCCGCTACGATTTCACCCGAATGGATCTGGATGATTCGTTTGTGGAAATGTTTCACCAGAGAGTGTTCGTGGGTCACCATGAGCACCGTTGTTCCCCGTCGGTTGATTTCGCTGAGCAAGTCCACAATTTCAAAGGACAAGGCAGGGTCAATATTGCCCGTGGGCTCGTCCGCGATAATCATCGAGGGGTTATTCACCAATGCCCGGGCTAACCCTACACGCTGACGCTCACCACCGGATAGCTCTGTAGGATAGTGTTTGGCTTTGTGCTGAAGCCCCACCAGGCTGAGAATGTACGGCACCCGCTTTCGAATGGATCGAGGAGAAGCCCCTACCACCCGCATGGCAAACGCCACATTGTCATATACCGTCATGTGGTCAATCAAGCGGAAATCCTGAAACACGATGCCCATTTTCCGTCGGATATAGGGAATCTTCCGTTTGGGAATTCGGCTCACGTCTACACCGTCAATAATGATGCGGCCGGAGTTGGGGCGCTCTTCGCACATAACCAACTTGAGGAACGTACTTTTGCCGGCGCCGGACGAGCCTACAATAAATACAAATTCCCCTTTGTCCACCGTCAAATTGACATTGTGCAGGGCCTCGGTTCCGTTGTTATACACTTTGGATACGTTTTGAAATTCAATCAAGCCTATGACCGTCCTTTCTTTAGGAAAAGGCTGCCCCCTACCCTTTCGGGACCGGGGAATCCATTCCCGTTTTTTCTGGAAAGTCCAAGGGAATATGCACATGGCAGCACCCATCGGCATAGCTGTATTATACCAATGGGTGCAGTCTGTATCATTCTTTTTTGGAAAATAATTGTTAAGGAAATTCGAACGAATAGGTGGAAATTTCTCCCTGATTGGGGAAAAAATGACCTTGCCATCCCCTCTCCCTCAACCGTTTTTAGAATTTCACCGGATTGCTGGAAAGGTACTTTTTGACCATCAGAGCCACCTTGAACACAATGGCGTCCTCGAATTCTCGAAGATCCAGGCCCGTGATCTTTTTAATCTTCTCCAACCGGTATACCAGAGTATTCCGGTGCACAAACAGCTTCCGGGAGGTTTCGGAAACGTTCAGGCTGTTTTCAAAGAAACGCTGAATGGTAAACAGGGTTTCATGGTCCAGAGAATCGATAGAACCCCGTTTGAACACTTCTTTCAGGAACATCTCGCACAAAGTGGTGGGCAATTGATAAATCAGCCGGGCAATACCCAAATTGTTGTAGCTGACAATGGGCTTTTCCGTGTCAAACACCTTGCCGACTTCCAAGGCCACCTGGGCTTCCTTGAAGGAACGGGCCAGGTCTTTAATGCTGTTGACCACCGTGCCAATTCCTACTGTGCAGTGGGTATAGAACTCACTGGACAGGGTGTCCACAATGGAACTGGCCAATTTGTCAATATCCTTCTCGTCAATATTGGGTTTGATCTCCTTGACCAGGGCAATATCCGTTTCGTTGATATTGATGATGAAATCCTTATTTTTGTCCGGGAACAAATTCTGGAGCACATCATATGCAGAAATGTCGTTCTTTTCAGAAATTTTCACCAGCATGCAGACACGGCTCACATCGGAGTCAAAGTGCAGCTCGTGGCTCTTCAAATAGATATCACCGGGGA
>UQQZ01000030.1 GCA_900543305.1 uncultured Oscillospiraceae bacterium | reverse complement strand
CCGCCGGAAGCTTTATATGATTTTTTCCCTGACGGATGAGACCTACTCACTTTTCTTTGTCACAAAAGTGCCGAAGGATGTGAAGGAGGAGCAGTTCTTATTTGCGATTGCCGTGCTTGACCAGAGTTACTGGATCATCGGCTCCGGCATCGGCGCCTTTGTAGGCCCCAAGATCAGCGCCTATTTCTATGACACCACCGGCCAGTACACTTTGGGCTTTGTGGGCTCCGCCATTTTGGCGGTGGCCGCCATCGTGCTGGTTCTCGTGGCCCAGAAGCTGGCCAGCAAAATGGTCCGCTCCTGATTGAGGCACTCTTCATTTTTCCAAAAACGCTCCAGGGCGACATGGTTTTATCACCATGCCGCCCTGTTTTTTGTCCCTTGGGATGGCTCAGTCTCTTTGGATTTTTCCTTGCCGCCTTGCCCCTTCCCCGGCAATCCTGTATAATGGAACAAATTCAAAACCATAGATAAGGAGCATCCTTATGCGCATTCTCATGCTGGGAAACAGCTTTACCTCCTCCAATGCTCTCCCCCAGATTCTGGGAGAGTTGACCGGTGCGGAAGTGGTTTCCCACACCCGAGGCGGGGCCCGGCTGTCGGAACAACTGAATCCCAAGACCAACCTGGGCGCCCGAACGCAAGAGGCTCTGGCCCGGGAACACTGGGACTTTGTGGTGCTTCAGGAGATGAGCCACGGCCCGCTGACGTCTCCTGAAAGTTTCTTCTCCAGCGTCAAACGGCTTTGCACACAAATCCGGCAGCAGGGTGCTGTTCCCGTTCTCTACGCCACTTGGGCTTATCAGAAGGGCGGAGCCAAGCTCCAAGCCAAAGGCTGGACGTATGAAGGCATGGCAAGAGGACTTTCCCAGGCGTACCGCCAAGCTGCCCAGGAAAATGGCGCTCTCCTGGCAGATGTAGGAAATCGTTTTTTCGAGTTGGCTGACACCCAGAATCTCTACGCTTCCGACGGCGTCCACCCCAATGAACGGGGCACCCGACTGGCGGCGCAAACTCTGGCCCAGGTTATGCAACAGCACCAGAAAACCCGCCCATAACTTGAGTGGGGTAGAAGCGGACAAACCCAAGGAGGACAAAACACCATGGAAGAATGTTTGATTTGCAAGGCGCCTTTGGAATATCTGACACGGGATCAGGTCATGGAGTGCGCCATCTGTCATAAACGAGAGCCCAGTAAAACCCGCTGTGTGAACGGCCACTATGTGTGCAACGATTGCCACACCCAGGGCATGGACAGCATCTTCGGCCTGTGTCTGGCGGAGACCTCCACCGACCCCATAGCCATCGTCCGACGGATGATGGATCTTCCTTTCTGCCACATGCACGGACCGGAGCACCATGTAATGGTAGGCGCGGCGCTGCTCACTGCTTACAAGAATGCAGGGGGCTCTCTGGACTTGGAAGCGGCCCTCCAGGAAATGTACAGCCGGGGAAAATCGGTGCCTGGGGGAGCCTGCGGATTCTGGGGCGCCTGTGGAGCAGGAATCGGTACAGGACAGTTTTTGGCCATTGCCACCCAGTCCAATCCTTTGGCTCAGGAACCTTGGGGACTGAGCAACCGCATGACCGCCCACGCCCTGGACCGCATCGGCCAGGTGGGCGGTCCCCGATGCTGCAAACGGGATTCCTTCCTGGCCATTCTTGCGGCAGTGGACTTTGTGCGGGAACATCTGGGCGTAGAAATGGAGCGCACGGTACCCGTCTGCTCCTACAGTGCCCACAATAACCAGTGCCTTGGCAAACGTTGTCCTTTTTCGGCTGTCAACCACAAAAAGCCCAAGGTGGCCTTTCTTTGCGTCCACAACTCCTGCCGCAGTCAGATCGCCGAAGCTCTGGGCAAAAAACTGGCCGGCGATGTCTTTGAGAGCTTGTCCGCAGGAACCGAACCTGGTACCGGGATCAATCCCCATGCGGTGCGTCTGATGAAGCAGGTTCACGGCATCGACATGGAACAGACCCAGTACAGCAAACCTCTCTCCCAGCTACCTGCTGTGGACATTGTGGTTACCATGGGATGCAACGTGCAGTGTCCCACTTTTCCTTGTTCCTACCGAGAGGACTGGGGGTTGGAGGATCCCAGCGGCAAGGACGACAGCGCCTTTTTGGCTGTAATGGAGCAGATTCAGGGAAAGATTCTGGATCTGAAACACCGCATCCAGCTTGGAAAATTGCCATAAAGATCACCTGGAGTTTGGTGCATTCAGAATCCCTGGCCAGTTGGAAGGAATAGAGGCAGCTTCCGCTGTTTTCCCCTTTTCCAGCGTCGGGGAGTGTGATAGAATGGGTGGGAAAATCACATGGAATGGGGCTAATGAATATGAATCTGAAATCGGCAATGAGACGGCTGAGAGAACATCCTCTGATTCAAGTGTTGGCGGATAACCAGGGAAATCCCCGGACACTGGTGCTCATCGAGCCTTTGTGGGGCATTCCCTACAACTTGATCTCCCCCTTCGCCACCTTGTACATGTACACCCAGGGCATCACCGACGTACAGATCGGGCTGATTCTCTCTGTGGCCATGGTGGTTCAGGTATTTTTCTCCTTTTTCGCCGGAATCCTGGCCGACAAGCTGGGCCGGAAATTCACCACCATGATGGGGGACTTTTTCGGTTGGGCCATGGCCTGTCTGGTGTGGTCCGTGTCCAACAACTTCTGGCTGTTTTTGCTGGCCGCCATCCTCAACTGCTTCGAGCAGATCAACCAGACGGCCTGGTACTGCCTGCTCATTGAGGATGCTCACCCCAAAGATCTGGTGGGACTTTATACCTGGGTGAGTATCGGCGGATTGGTAGCTGTGTTTTTTGCCCCTATTTCCGGTTTGTTTGTCAATGCCTACTCCGTTGTACCGGTGGTGCGGGTACTGTATGTTCTCTTTTCCCTGACCATGATCACCAAAACCCTGATTACCTTCCGCTTTTGCCGGGAAACAAAACAAGGCCAAATCCGCCGGGCAGAAACAAAGGGAGTCTCGGTTTTTCACATGCTGGGAGAATACCGCCAGCTGATCCCTCGTCTGCTACAAGACAGGGGCGTATTGAAAGCTGTGGCCGTGTCCGTGATCCTCTACATCACCAACATGGTGAGCACCAACTTTTTCAGCCTCTATGTCACCCAGCGGCTGGGACTTTCGGAAAATTTCCTGGCCTTGTTCCCCATTCTAAACGCCTCCGTCATGCTGGTCTTCATGGTGGGCATTCAACATCGCCTGAGCGCCACAAAATTCCGCATACCCCTGTGGATTGGCCTGGGACTGTACTGCGTGGCTGCCCTGGTACTGATCTTCTCTCCTACGGACAGTCTGGGATTTGTGCTGCTCTATGTATTTGTTTCCGCTGTGGCGGCCGCTCTGATCAATCCTCGCAAAGACGCTTTGCTTCAACTGACCATTAACCCCCAGGAACGGGCTCGGCTGAATGCCTTGATTATGGCCTCCACCATCGCCCTCTCTTCTCCCTTCGGCTACCTGACAGGGTGGCTTTCCAGCCTGGACCGGCGTCTTCCCTTTGCCTTTACCTTCCTGCTGTTTTTATTGGCCATGGTGGTCATTGGACGCATCCAGGAACCCAGGATGGAAGAAAAAGCTGCTTGAATCTATAGAGGTCACAGAAGATTCCACTTCCCAACAGGGATTGGTCAAACGCTCTCTGTTTTCCCTGGAAGGAAAGTCAATGGGAAAGATTTTACCGTAGAAAACCGGCTTTTTCACTATTATTTCTTGTATCACAAGCTGTTTTTTGCTATAATGAATCCAAAAAGAGGAAAGGGGAGACGCCGGAAAGATGGATGATGTCGTCCGAGAAAAAAGAAAGGATTCTCCCTGATTCCAGAACAGGTACCGGAACACCTTGCGTGTCCCTAAAAAACCGCGAAACGGGAAAAGGAATGTCCTATTCCCACGAAACCGCCAAAAGCCCAGCGCTTGGATTTGTCCCACATGCATGTGAGGAGATTCTGAGAACTCCAACGATGATAGATTGGTGAAAGGAAGATTCGCTATGGCACGGAAAAAAGCTAATCCCATGAAACAGAAACCCGCTGCAACGGATACGGCAGCCCCCGTTGCGGAAAAGAACACATCCCCTGGGGTAACTGCGCCCACAGAGGAAAAATCGGCTCCCGTAGAGGAGAAGGCCGCTCCTGCGGCAGAAACGGCAAAAGCTTCCCAAAAGGAGCCTGCCCCCGCCAAGGAAACGGCACCTACCGAGAAAAAGGACGCTCCCGTAGAGGAGAAAGCTGCTCCTGCGGCGGAACCGGCGAAAGCTCCCCAGAAGGAGCCTGCCCCCGCCAAGGAACCGGCGCCTGCCGAAGAGAAGGCAAAAACACCTGCTACTTCCAAGAAAAAGCCTGCTAAGAAAAAGACTGCAGCGATCACAAAGAAAGCAGAGACCACTCCCAAAAAGAAGACGACCACCAAGAAGAAGGCTGCTCCTGCCCCTGAGGAGCCCACACCTGTTGTTGAGGAGGCTGCACCTGTGAATGTAATGACCAATCTGCCTCGCAGAAGCGTGGCGTTCATCGGTTCGGAATGCCATCCCTTTGTCAAAACCGGAGGCTTGGGCGACGTCATGTACGCCCTGCCCCGGGAGTTGGTACGACTCAACTGCGATGTTCGTGTGATCCTGCCCCGTTACGCCTGCATTCCCCAGAAATACCAGGAAAAGATGGTCTATCGGGGCGAATTTTACATGGATCTGGGCAAAACCGGCCGGGAGTACTATGTGGGAATTATGGAATACATCTGCGACGGCGTGGTGTACGATTTTATCGATAACCAGGAGTTTTTCTCCTCCGGCAACCCCTATATCAACCTGGTGGACGACATCCCGAAATACTGCTTCTTCAGCAAAGCGGCATTGGCAGCGTTGAACTTTCTGAACTGGATTCCCGATATCATCCACTGCCACGACTGGCAGGCGGCTCTTGTACCGGTGTATCTGCGAACCTTGTTCCAGGATTCCCCGGTGGGCCACGCCAAATCCATTCTCACCATCCACAACCTCCGTTTCCAAGGTGTTTACAATATTCCCACCATCCAATATTGGTCCGGCCTGCCCGATTCCGTATTCAACATGGGCGCTTTGAAGCAGGATTATGTGGACGCCAATATGCTCAAGGGTGGATTGGCTTACGCGGACCGCATCACCACGGTAAGCGGAACCTATGCCCAGGAAATCCAGACCAGCGAGTATGGAGAACATCTGGAAGGCCATTTGCGGTATCACAACTATAAGCTCAGAGGCATTGTCAACGGCATCGACTACGACATGTGGAACCCGGAAACAGATCCCGCTTTGGCAGTCAACTATGGCTTGGGCAATGTGTTGGATCACAAGATGGAAAATAAACTGGCTCTCCAGAAAGAATTGGGGCTGGAAGAGGATGAAAGCAAATTCGTCATCGGCCTGATCTCCCGGCTCACCAACCAGAAGGGTCTGGATCTTGTGAGCACCGTCATTCCTCAGGTGATGGACGGCAACACCCAGGTGGTGGTACTGGGTACCGGTGACAAGCAGTATGAGGATACCTTCCGGTATTACGAGGGCGCTTACCGGGGCTCCTTTGCCGCCTGCATCCAGTATGACGAAGCCCGAGCCCACCGCATTTACGCCGGCTCCGACGCCCTGCTGGTACCTTCCCGGTTTGAGCCCTGTGGCCTGACCCAGCTCAACGCCATGCATTACGGTACCATTCCCATTGTCCGGGAAACCGGCGGCTTGAAAGATACTGTGCAGCCCTATAACACCTTTACCGGTGACGGCAACGGCTTTACCTTTGACCGCTACGAGGCCGGCTTGCTTCTGGATGCCATCAATCGAGCCAAGACCGAATATTTCACCAACCGCTATCATTGGGACGAAGTGGTCCAGCGGGACATGGCCAAGGACGTTTCCTGGGAAAACTCCGCAAAACAGTACAAAGACCTGTATCTGGAATTGACCCAGTGGTAAACGCCCGTCTCTTCGCCCTTTGTCCATGGGATTCTACAGGGAAGGCTGGCAGCCGGTGGTTGCCGGCCTTCCTTTTTGTCTGGGCGGAGAAACGATCTCCTTTCCTTTTTTCCGAAAGCGCGATACCATGAATCCAACTAAAGGAGGACACAGAAACATGATTGGCAGCATTGTATTCCTGCCGGTAGCCGACTTGAAACGTACCCGGCAGTTTTACACCCAAGTGATGGGATTCCGTCTGGAGATGGTTCAATCCGGCGGGGCGGAAATCTACGACACCGGGTATGGGTACTGGGGATTTTGTGCTTACGGGGATCACCGGCCCCCTTTGAGTGGACCCCAAGGGGTCTGCCTTTCCCTGAACTGCCAAGACCGGGCAGAGGTGGACGCCCGATGGAAAGCCGCCTTGGCCCAAGGAGCGGAACCGGTTTCCCCACCGGCAAAGCACGGAAGATTTCCCGTTTACTCCTGCTTTCTGGCAGACCCGGACGGTTATCGGGTAGAATTGCAGGTCATTGAGGAAGAGTAACTCGTAGAAAAGTTCAATTATCCGGGCACCATTTTCCTCATGTGCCCTATCTTCTGTAAGGAGTAAATCCATGGAGTATCCAACCTTACCTACATTGACACCCGACGGTGTTATCTACCGCAACGAAACTCTGGGAACTTTGGAGGCTCTGCTTCCTCCCGGTCCCTGGACCAGCGCCCACGCGCCAGCCCTATTGGAAACATCCCAAGGGGATCTGCTGTGCGCCTGGTTTGCTGGGTCCTTTGAAGGCAACCGGGACGTAAGCATCGTCTGCTCCAGGCTGCCAAAAGGCCAGGGCCAATGGACTGTGCCCCAGCAGGTTTCTCAGGATCCGGAACGGAGTGAGCAAAACCCCTCCCTGTTCCAGGCCTCGGAAACAGAGATCTGGGCCGTATATACCGCCCAGCTGGATCGGGTTCCCGGCAAGGACAACATGCAGTTTACCGCCGTAATCCGCCGCCAACGGAGCCTGGACGGAGGACTCCATTGGAGTCAGGCGGACACCTTGTTCTCCCGACAGGGCAGCTTCTGCCGCCAACCCATTCAAAAGTTGTCCAGTGGAAGGTGGATCTTTTCCAACTGGTTATGCAGCGACACCGCAAATGGTTTAGGAGGGGACCCCACCGTGTTCCAGCTCTCTGAAGACCAAGGAAAGACCTGGAACACGGTGGAGATGCCCAACAGCCAAGGCCGGGTACACGCCAACGTGGTGGAGTTGACCCCGGGACATTTGGTAGCCTTCCTCAGAAGCCGGGAGGCGGACTGGATTTATCGGAGCCAATCCCTAGATGACGGGGACACCTGGTCTTCCCCGGAACCTACCCCCCTGCCCAACAACAACTCCAGTATCAGTGCGGTGAAACTTCAAAGCGGCCGGGTTGCCATTGCCTACAATCCCACCCAGCGTCCCGGAACAGAACCCGGTGTAGCGGTGTGGCCAGGACTCCGATGTCCTGTGGCGGTAGCGCTCTCCGAGGACGGTGGACACACTTTTCCCCTGATCCGCTATCTGGAATTGGGAGAAGGCTTCGCCGGAGCGGAAAACCGTGGAAACAACCAGCAATACGAATACCCGTGCTTGATCCAGGCAAGGGATGGTTCTCTGCACCTGGCCTTTGCCTATCAAAACCGGCGAGGGATCAAGTGGATGTCCTTCCGAGAAGAAGATGTGATCGGCGCTCAAAGGACAGCCGACAGTCTCTACAATCCTACCGCTGCTCAAGGGAACCTGCCAGAAAACAACTTGTAACCATTTGAAATTTCCAAAGTAAAAGCACTTCTGGGCCCACAAACCCCGAAGTGCTTTTTGTAATTAATTCTCTATGTTTGGTCCCCACTTGACACAGGAAACCTGGGAAACTTTTGCCTGGCACAACGCCTCGCCAGGCAGGCCGGTGGTCTCATCCCGGGAGAAGATCACCAGGGTGCCGGGTTCCTGATTGGCCACCGCAATCCACTTTCCGTCAGGACTCAGGGAGAAATTTCTGGGACAGCCTCCCAAAGTGGGGAACCGGCCCAGGGGCTGCAAAACAGCTCCCCCCTCTTCCACCCGAAACCCATAGAGGCAGTCCGGGCCCCGAACGGAAGCATACAAAAATGCTCCGTCCTCTGTCAGATGAATGTCCGCAGCCAAAGAGGCCTCCGGATCTCCCGGCATTCTCAGAGAATAGGCTCCCATCTCTTCCAAACGGTGATCTTCATAGTGGTATACCAGCAGAGAACGGTCCAGCTCTGTTACCAGGTAGAGCCACTTTCCGTTGGGATGAAAGGCAAAATGGCGTGGTCCCTGACCGGGGCCCGTCTGGATCCAAGGCTGCTCCGGGTCCGGAATAAGCTTTCCTCCCTCTCCCAACAGGAACTGATATAACCGGTCTGTTCCCAGATCCGCTGCCAGCAGCCGGGTGCCGTCTGGGGAAACCTGGGTGGAGTGGATGTGGGCCTTTTCCTGCCGGGCCGGGTTGGGTCCGTGGCCTTGAAAGGCCTGGAAAAAGCAGGTTTCTCCCTCGTCTTTTTCTACGCCGGTCAAAGTGCCTCCATCGTAACCGGAAGCGTAGAGCACCTTCCCTTCAAGCGTCAAGTGACACAAGCCTGCTCCCTGCACCTGCCGGTGCCACAGCATTTGGGGAGCCCCTGTCTGTTCCCAGGAAAGGCAGGCGAGTCCTGCTCCCTTAGGCAGTTCCTCCACCCCATACAGCCGCTTACCCCAAGGCAGCACATAGGAAGGGTTGCGCAATCCTCCGTATCGCCAGACTTCCCTGAGGGACTTACCGTCAAACCCCCAGGAAGCCACCCCTTCCCCGGGCTGGCCGCCGGTATAAGCCCCTGTGTACAGTTTGTATTCCATCCTTTTTCTCTCCCCTGCCAATCTGTTTTCCGCGGGTTTTCTCAGAAAGTTTTCCCGTTTCCGGAGGAAATCCCGCTTTGTTGATTTACCGGATTCTTCCGTCAGAGGTAGTATACCGCAGGGAAAGACAAAATACAATCGCTTTCTTCGGGGCCCTGGGGAAACCTCCAGTTGTGAAAAAAGACGAATTTTATCATTGACTTTTTTGCTTTTATGTGGTAACGTAATACCAAACCGTTGAGAAAGAGTAAGTACCCTCGGAGAACCTGCTGACAGAGAGCCGCGGATGGTGGAATCGTGGCGGAAGGACCTGAGGCGAATGGGCTTTCGAGGGCAAGCTGAACCAGCAGTAAGCAAGCCGGAGAACGAACTCCGTTACCAAAGAGAGCATATGGTTTCGTATGCGTGAGTGGATGCGGATATACCGCATCAAGCCGGGTGGCACCGCAGGAGTGTTGCGCTCTTGTCCCTGCATATTTTGTAAGGGACAAGGGCGTTTTTTATTGCCCCGTCCCGGAAAGGGGTACTCCATGAAACTGGAAAATTACGAGGTCCATCTGCCAAGCTATTCTATCGGCGACAAGATTTATGACAAAATCGGCCCGGTTTGCGAGTCCTACGGCAAAAAGGTGTTGGTCATCGGGGGACGAAAAGCTCTGGCGGCCGCCTATGACAAGATTGCCGCCTATGTGGCCCAGACCAATCTGGAAATTATCGGAAAAGAGATCTACGGAGAAAACTGCACCTACGCCACTGTGGAACGGCTGCGGGCCATGGACCTCTACCAGGAGGCGGACATGGTCTTCGGCGTGGGAGGCGGCAAGGCGTTGGACACGGTAAAATGCCTGTGCATCACCGACGATAAGCCGGTGTTTACCTTTCCCACCATTGCTTCCAACTGTGCCGCAACCACCTCGGTGTCCATCATGTACAACGAGGACGGCACCTTCCTAAAACCCAACTTTTTTGTGCGTCCTGCCATGCACGCCTTCATCGATACGGAAATTATTGCCAAAGCCCCCAGCCAGTACATGTGGGCCGGTATTGGCGACACCTACGCAAAATATTACGAGGCCATGATCTCCTCCCGGGATGAGCGGCTGGAGCACTTTACCGCCCTGGGAGTGGAGGTTAGCCGGATGTGCCGGGATCCCCTGCTGATCTACAGCGCCAAGGCCCTGGAGGACCACAAGCAAGGGCTGTGCACTTACGAGGTGGAACAGGTGGTGCTGGCCATTGTGGTCACTACAGGTATCGCCTCCATCTTTCTGACGAAAGACTTTACCCCCGACTACAACAGCGGTCTGGCCCACGCCGTTTTCTATGCCCTCACCTCCTACCCCATCATTGAGGAGCGCCACCTTCACGGGGAAGTGGTGGGATTCGGCATTCTGTTGGCTTTGCTGGTGGATGGACAGCAGGAGGAGTTCGAAAAGATTTACCAGCTGAACCGGTCCATTGGACTCCCCACCCGCTTGGAAGACATCGAGATCACTCCGGAGCAGTGGGAAGAATGTGTGGACCGGATCCCCACCATGTCGGACGTGGCCCATTATCCTTATCGGGTCACCCGGGAAATGCTGGAAAAAGCCATGGCAACTTTGACGGAAAAGGCGGTGAGCGTAAGATGAAACAGACAAAAACGGGAGCTCTTGTGTTGGGCGTGGCCTTTGTGTGGTTTACCACTCACTTTGGTGGGGGATTTGCCTCCGGTGCGCAGATCTACAGCTATTTTGTCCGCTACGGTGCCTGGTGCATCGTCATGCCGGTGCTGGCCATGCTGTACAACGGGATCTTCTTCGCCTACAGCCTGCGGTTTGCCAGAAAGCACCAGGTCTACGACTATCGCTCCTACAACAACGCCTTCTATGGTAAATTTGCCCCCCTCTTCTCCAACCTCTTTGAGCTGCTGTACTTGTGCGTCATGTGTGTGGCTCCGGCTGTAGCCTTTGCCACCGGCGGGGCCACTCTCAGCCAGCTCACCGGGCTTCCCTACTTGCTGTGCACCTTCCTCATTGGTGTGTTCATCTTTGTGGTGGCCATCTTCGGCACGGATTTGGTGCGGCGGGTGGCATCCATTCTCTCTATCTGCATCATCGCCGGGCTTTTGGTGGTTTATCTGCCCAATATCGTCCTCAACGCTGGAAAGATCTCCGACGCAGTTCAGTCCATGGGAGAACAGCAGTTGCCTCTGGGTCCTGCCCTGTATTCGGCGTTCCTGTATGGCACATTCCAGCTGTCCAACATTGCCGTTTTTGTCCAGCATGCCAAGTCCTTTGAAAAGCCTGGAGATGCGGTGAAGAGCATGGGTGTAGGGGCTGTGGTCAACGCCCTGATGATGGTGATGGTGGTGTTGGGTCTTATGACCATTTACACCAATCCGGAAGCCGCATCCCAAAGCGTCCCCACCCTCTTTATGGTGGAAAACGGTGTGGGAGCCTCCTTTATGACTCCTTTGATCTCGCTGCTCATTATCCTGGGTGCTGTTTCCACAGCGGTGAATATGGTGGCCGCCATGGTCAAACGGGTCTGCGGCAAGGAGGAGGAAACTCTGGCAAAAACCTCTCCGAAAGCCGCTGTGTTAGGACGGTTCCGGATCACTAAAAAGGAAATTGTCGCCGCCCTCATCTGCTGCCTGGTGGATTTCGGCATTGCACAGTTTGGCCTGCTGAACCTGATCCAGAAAGCCTACAGCGGCATCGCCTACCTGGCCATTCCCGTGATCCTGCTCCCCTATCTGGTTCACATGGTGGTCACCCGGTTTGATACCAGGGATCTTCCCCAAAAAGCCGCCAAGTAAACCTAGAACGGCGAAAATCATCTTTCATTTGACAGAAAACAAAGAAACCCCAGACAGTGTCTGCTGTCTGGGGTTTTATCGTATAAGAAGGGATTTTACTGCTCCCGGCCGATCTGAATGGCCTTCCGGTTAAAGTCCAGCATCTGGGCCTTCCGGGCAGGGATGCACTTCTGAATGGCCTGATCCAGAATCTCATCGGTGCAGAAGGCATGGTCGCCCTGGGTGCACACTTCCTTGAACAGCTTGCCAATGAGGATCATGTTGGACAGACCGCTGACTCCGTTTTCGTCGGCCAGCTTGGTGGAGGGTACATAGTACACGGTCACATCGTCTCGCTCCACCTTCTCATCGATCAGGCTGGAGTCGATGAGCACCGTGCCGCCGGGCTCCACTGTGTCGATGAACTTGTCCAGAGAAGGACGGTTCATGGCAATGAGCACGTTGGGATTGGTCACCAGGGGAGAACCGATGGCCTCGTCGGACACGCATACACTACAGTTGGCAGTGCCGCCGCGCATCTCCGGACCATAGGAAGGCAGCCAGGAAAGCTGCTTGTTGGAGATCAGCGCCGCATAGGCCACCACCTTGCCGGCGAACAGAACGCCCTGGCCGCCGAAACCTGCAAAGAGGATATTCAAGTCTTTCATTTCTTCACGCCCTCCTCAACGTCCTTATACACGCCCAAGGGATAGTAGGGGATCATATTGTCCTCCAGCCACTTGAGGGCTTCCACAGGAGACAGGCCCCAGTTGGTGGGACAGGTGGACAACACTTCCACAATGGAATAGCCCTTGCCGTCGATCTGGTTCTGGAAAGCCTTTTTAATTGCCTTCCGGGCGATGTTTACATTCTTCACGTTGTCCACGGTGACACGCTGGGCAAATGCAACGCCGCTGAGGGTTGAGAGCATCTCGCACACCCGCACAGGATAACCGGCCGTATTGGTATCACGGCCATAAGGGGTGGTCTGAGTGATCTGCCCGGGCAGAGAAGTGGGAGCCATCTGGCCACCGGTCATGCCATAAATGGCGTTGTTGATGAAGATAACGGTGATGTTCTCGCCGCGGGTGGCAGCGTGAACCGTCTCCGCCGTGCCGATGGCAGCCAAGTCACCGTCGCCCTGATAGGTGAAAATCACGTTCTCGGGACGGGCACGCTTCAGGCCCGTGGCAACAGCCTGGGCTCTGCCATGAGGGGCCTGAACCATATCACAGGAAAAATAATCGTAGCACATAACCGAGCAGCCCACAGAGGCTACGCCTACGGCCTTCCCTTCCACACCAAGCTCTTCCAGAGCCTGTGCCACCAGACGGTGGACAATGCCATGGGTGCAGCCGGGACAGTAGTGCATAGGCGCATCGGTCAAAGTAGACGGTTTTTGAAATACAATAGCCATAGTAGTTTCGCCTTTCCGGAGTGGGAAAATACCCGCTCCTATATTCTCTCGCTCGTTACAGCAGCGCTTCGATCTGCGCCAGCACTTCCGCCGGGGTGGGAATCATACCGCCGGTACGGCCATAGAAGTGGACGGGCACCTTGCATTCGATGGCAAGCTTCACGTCGTCCACCATCTGACCCATGCTCATCTCCACTACCAGGAAATTCTTGGCATGGGAAGCGGCACGGTTCAGAGCCTGGGTGGGGAAGGGCCACAGGGTGATAGGCCGGACCAAACCAGCCTTGATACCCTTTTCCCGGGCCTTGTTCACAGCGCTGCGGGCCACACGGGAAGAAGCACCGTACGCCACTACCACCACGTCAGCGTCTTCGGTCAGGTACTCTTCAGCCATCTGCTCGGTCTGCTTAACAGTTTCATACCGCTCAAACCGCTCTTTGACCAGTTCCTCCAGCTTCTCGGGAGTCAGGTACAGGGAATTGATAATGTTGTGAGCGCGCTTGCCGCCGTGGCCCTTAGCCGCCCATTCTTTCTCGGGCAGCTTGGCGGAGCCTTCCTCAGGCAGCTCCACAGGCTCCATCATTTGGCCCAGCATGCCGTCGGCCAGCACCATGGCAGGCATCCGGTATTTGTCGGCAGTATCAAAGGCGTGAGAAATCAGGTCCACCATCTCCTGGACCGTGGAGGGGGCAAATACCAGAATCTGGAAGTCGCCGTGACCGGTTGCCTTGGTGGCCTGCCAGTAGTCCGCCTGGGAAGGCTGAATGCCGCCCAGACCAGGGCCGCCACGCTGCACGTTGATGATCACAGCAGGCAGGTCGGAACCGGCCATATAGGAAATACCCTCGCCCTTCAGGCTGATGCCAGGGGAGGAAGAAGACGTCATGGCGCGGATGCCGGCCGCGGAAGCGCCCAGCACCATGTTGATGGCAGCAATCTCAGACTCCGCCTGCAGATAGGTGCCGTTTACCTGGGGCATACGCTTGGACATGTAAGCCGCAAGCTCCGTCTGGGGAGTGATGGGGTAGCCGAAGAAGTGATGGCAGCCGGCGCGGATGGCAGCCTCGGCCAGGGCTTCATTGCCCTTCATCAAAACCTTCATAAGTAATTTCATTCCTTTCTCGCGCCCCGACAAGTCCGCCGGGACACAGACAATAGTTTTTCTCGTTCACTCACGTCCTGATCGGTGTGAATCCGGAACCGCTTTCTAGAAAGAACTGCGGCAGAATTCTTACCGCTCTACGGTAATGGCCGTATCGGGGCACATGGTGGCGCAGGAAGCGCAGCCAACGCACTTTTCAGGCTCCATCAATTTAGCCGGGTGATATCCCTTGGCGTTTAGACGGGACTTGTCCAGAGCAATGATCTTCAGGGGGCAGGCGTGTACACACATGCCGCAGCCCTTGCAGACCTTCTCATCCACAATGATTCTTGCCATAACATTTTCCCTCCTTCAAGGATTTCTTTAACTATATACAGTAAAACTCAATGGGTAAACCATCGTTGTCTTCCATTTAAAATTCGTTGCCGGTAGGGCAATCTCACTCCCACATGAATTTCACATGGCGTTTGACCGTCCGGAAACCTTCCGGCAGAGTTTCTCCCGGCTCCAATGCAAAGTCTGGTGCCGTGGAATACAGCAGGGGCAGTCCCGTAAGCTCTGCCGTCCGCTGCGCAAAAGGCAGCGCCTCCAGCAAGGTGTCTCGCTTAGTTTCCACTCCCAAGTGGGAGTTGTTGACCAAAGCCGTGGCCTTCAACCGGCTGGCTGCTTCGATTTCCCTCAACAGGGAAACGGCCTCCTCCGGAGTCTGGGAAAGCACCCGGTACCGGTTGATCACATAGAGCATCTCATAACCGGATTCTTCCAGCTGGCTGTGCAACCCTCCCAAAGCGGTGACTCCTGCGTCATCCCCTCCTGCGTCGATAAACACCCGGCCGGCACTGGGCTCAAACAAGGAGTACAGCTCCGGGGGCAACGTGGGGGTATCCAGGGTAGTTCCCGCAAAGACCGGGGCGATCAGGCGAATCCCATGGGCTTCCAGCAGGCCTCCATATTCCGAGGAACGAAAATAAGGGTTTACCACATCCAAATCCGCCACAGTGACGGTTTCCCCCTGCTCTGCCGCATCCAGCGCCAGGTTCAGGGTCAGATTCGTTTTCCCACAGCCATAGTGGCCGCAGATAACAGTGATACGGGCTTGTGGATTCATAAGGTCCTCCTTCCTCCCAGCAGGATTATTTTCAAATGATAGCACAAAACCGGCAGGGTTTCAACAAAAATACCGCTTTAAATCGCTAAAATATGGCAATCCCGCAGGATTTCGTCACGTTGCACAGTTTTGCAAAGGTTGTCATTCAAGCTCTGTTCACAAATTCCTTACAGATCCTTCAAAAACTCCTTAACCTGGCTTCATAATTATTCCGTAAACTGTAGACACTGAAACGAGAGGAGGTGTTGCTTCTTCATCCTTTCCTAAAAGAAAAGGTGGCAAAGATTTTTATGTGGCAAAAGTTTCCTCCGGTTTTCGGCTGGAAAATGAAACCACGTTTTCTATCGATCACATACTCTCTTTTTCTTTCATAACATACTGTCCTTCGATGGAGCAAGGAACGGCAATCGCCGATCCGTGGCCAACGCTCCATCGTTGCGGCAGACCAAAAATTCTCGCTCCTGCCTCCTTTGTGCAGGAGCGTTTTTAATTGTCAAAATAATTGCAGATGGTTGTGACACAGTAAAACAGGGGCGCGAATTTGGCACGTTTTTCGCAATCCTGCCCCCGAAAGGGATGGAATCTTTATCAAACCATTTTGGAAACAATGGAACAAACACACCCTTGCAAAAGGGGTGCGGATTTTCGCTTTGAGCGTGGGCGCCACTGCCCTGTGCATGCTTGTTTCCCTGAGCTTCCTTCCTGGAGAACCCACCGCTTTGGAAGCTTCTGTCTTTAACGGCGGCAAGGAATTTTCCGGGCCCGAAGAATCTCCCGCTTCCACCTCTGTTTCTTCCTCAGAAACCCCAGGAGAAGTGATTCCCCTGGGCACCACCTTCGGCATCAAACTGTTTACCGACGGTGTCATCGTAGCCTCCCTCTCGGATCTGTCCACGGAAGACGGTGTTTGCTGTCCCGCTGCTGATGCCGGAATCCAGCCGGGAGACTATTTGCTCACCGCTGACGGACTGGACATTCCCGACAACGCTGCCCTGGCCCAATATATTGGCCAAAGCGGCGGCAAACCCATCACCTTCCAGGTACGCCGGGGAGAGGAAATCTTTGAAACACAGGTCACCCCCGTATTTGGGGAGGACTCCTTTCTCACAGGCATGTGGGTCCGGGACAGCGCCGCGGGCATCGGCACGTTGACCTTTTACGACCCGGAAACCGGTGTCTTTGGGGGCCTGGGCCACGGCATCTGCGACATGGACACCAGCGGAGTGATGGCCCTCAAGTCCGGGGAACCGGCGCCTATTACCTTGAGCGGAATTATCAAAGGGGAAAAAAATAGCCCCGGACAACTCCGGGGATACTTTTCCTCCGACGAAGCCCTGGGCACTCTTCTTGCCAACCGGGACACCGGAGTGTATGGCACTTTGGATCAACCTCCCACCGGGGATACTGTGGAAATTCTCCCCCGAGAGGAAGTGACCACCGGTCCCGTGCAGCTGCTGGTCAGTCTGGATGAATCCGGTCCCCAACTGTACGAAGGGGAAATCATCCAGATTGTAGACCAGGAACAGCCAACAAAAAACCTGGTGGTCCAGGTGACGGACCCCAGGCTCTTGAAGGCCACGGGTGGCATTGTACAGGGCATGAGCGGCTGTCCTATTTTCCAACAGGGAAAATTGGCCGGCGCTGTCACCCATGTTTTTACGGAAGACCCAACAACAGGATATGGTATCTACGCCCAGACAATGTGGGAAGAGAGCCGGACATGTAGTGTGTCGAAGTAGCTCGAAGGGCGTAAAATCCCGGTCTTAAGCCATTTTTCGCCGTTTTTCGGCAGGATAATTTTCTAGTTTTTTCCAGCAAACCACTTGCCAATTGGTATCAGGTTATGGTAAAATCTTTTCACAATAAACCACTACCAGGAGGTTCGTCATGGAAAAAGAAAGTAAGATAATTATTAGTTCGGAAGACGGCGAATGGGGCCGGGAACCGATCCAGAAATTATCCCAGCGGGGGGTGAAAGCTCTTTTTCTCAAGCGGGACAGTGGGCTGCTTTTGGAAAAAATCAAGGAAGAAAAGCCCCAGCTGGTCCTGATGGAATTCCTCATGCCCGGCCTTGACGCAGTGGGAGTGATCCACGCGGTCAAGCAGGACGCCTCCGTGGATAACCCTTTATACATAGTCACCGCCTCCTACACCAACCCCGTGATCGAGCGGGAGATTGCCGGCGCGGGCGCTGCCTATTTTGCCCTGACCCCCTATGATCAGAACGAAATGGCCGACCGGATTCTCTCCCTGCTCTCCATGCGAGGCAAACACTTCGACACCGAGCCTGCCAGCAACAGCCTTCGCATGCAGGTCACAGAGATCCTCCATCAAATCGGCGTCCCTGCCCATATCAAAGGGTACCACTACCTGCGGGATTCCATTTTGATGGCCGTGGAGGATCCGGAACTGATTAACGCGGTGACAAAACAGCTTTACCCCAGCGTGGCCAAACGCTATAACACCACCAGTTCCCGGGTGGAGCGGGCAATCCGCCATGCCATTGAAGTGGCTTGGGACCGGGGTGATGTGGATGTGCTCAACTCCTATTTTGGCTATACCATCCACAACACCCGAGGCAAACCTACCAACAGTGAGTTTATCGCCATGATCTCCGACAAACTCTGTCTCCAAATGGCCAGCGCCTCCTGACGACCTAAGGATACTATAAATCCCGTTACTATTTTGTCGAATTATGAGGGATCATCCCATTTTATTGTAAAAAAATTGTGAACGGACGCAATATCTAGTAGAAACCTGGCACATCTGATGATCTGCCAGGTTTTTTGTTTATATATACCATAAAAGGATATTAGAAAATATCTGTTCTAATGGAAGAATCTTCAAGAGGGCAATTCTTTTTCTGTGCCCTTTTCCCATCAGCCCAGCCGCTTTTTTCGGCGGACTTGCTCGGTGCTGAAGGTCATCAGGCCCAGGAACAGCAGCAAGAACAAAGGGAACAGCCGGATCCCCAGCACATCCGCGATCACGCCAAACAAGGGCGGCATCAAAGTGGAACCCACATAGGCACAGGCCATCTGCACCCCCATCATGGCCTGAGACAGGTTTTTCCCAAATACCTGGGGCGTCTGGTGCAGCATGGCAGGATAGATGGGCGCACAGCCTGCACCGATCAGACACAGGCCAATGGGAATCCGCCACACCCACAAAGGCAGCAGCAACAGCACAATGCCACACAAGGTCAAAAACTGCCCCAAACGAATCAAGGTGGGATTGGAAAGCTTCATAGATACAAACCCGGACAACAGCCGTCCCAGAGTGATCCCCAGGAAAAATACGGAACTCCATCCGGCTGCCGTTTGCTCGCTGACCCCATACCCTGTCACCGCGAAACTGCTGGCCCACAGGTTGGCCGTGGTTTCCAGGCCGCAGTAGCAGAAAAATCCCAACAAGGCCGTCTTGGCCTGGGGAATCTGAAAAACACGCCACAGAGACAGGCTTTCGGTGGATTCCTCCTCCGCTTCCTGAGAAGATTGGGAAACCTTCTTCCACAGGGGCAAGCTAAACAGCAACACCACCACAAGGGCCGTCTGGAACAAGCCTATGGTCCGGTATCCGCCTTGCCAGTTGTTGTCCCGATCCAGCCAAAGAGCCATCACCATGGGCCCAGCCGTGGCACCGATCCCCCAAAAGCAGTGAAGCCAATTCATGTGCTTGGCCTCGTAATGGAGAGCCACAAAATTGTTCAGCGCCGCGTCTACGGAGCCTGCACCCAACCCCAGAGGCACAGCCAATAGACAAAGCCACCCCACCGAAGGCGCCACGGAAAAACCCAATAGGGCCGCTGCCGTCATGGCCACGCTGATCAAAGTGACCCTGCCCGTGCCCAACCGCCGGATCATCCGGGCACTCATCAAACTGGACAGTACCGTCCCGCAGGATACGATCATAGAGACCACCCCTCCAAAGGAAAGGGGCACCCCCAGTTCCTGGTGAATGGCCGGCCAAGCGGACCCCAACAGGGAATCCGGCAGCCCCAAACTGATAAAAGAAACATAGATCAGTACCAACAATCCCGTAAACATCTCACTTCTCCTCCCAAGCTTCCCAAGCCCGATAATCCGGGCAAGACACAATCAGGGAACTGCCCTCTTCCCGTCAAGGAAGCCCTGCTTTTCCTCATAACAACAAGGACAGCAGGATTTCTCCCGCTGTCCCAATTTGGCAGGGATCTTTCACGGATCGGGGGACTCACCCTCCTCCAGGCGCCGCCACTGGCCGTCTACCACCCCATACCGGCGGTGACGGTTAATCTCCATTTTTCGCAGCACCTCTTCCTCCAGATCGACATGGAGAATTTCCGCCAGCCCCAGTAGGTAGATGGCCACATCTGCCAATTCCTCTCCCAGGTCAGGCCGGTTTCGGGAATAAGCCTGGTAAGCTTCCCCCACTTCTCCGTACAAAAGACAAAATTCCATGGCAACGTCGGTGACGTTAAACTGATGGTCCAGCTTATTCTGATACACCTGCCGCTGCAATTCCTTCCAATCCGCCATCTTACAGGAACTTTACCGAGAACCCGTAGGATTTGGCTTCCCCAGCGGGCAGCTGCTGCATCCCTTTCTTGGACTCAAAATCGTCCCCTTCGGTGGTCAGAGTTGCGCAGCCGGTCCAGGGCTCCAGGCACACATAGGGACCGTCGTTTTTGGCGGACCAAATGCCCAGCATGGGGAACTGGGAGAAATCCATTTCCACGCCCTTGCCGGTTTTGGGGTTGACCACCTGCACGGTGGAGGAAGCCAGGCCGTCAAACACCAGAGCATCGTTGTAGAACAAATCGTGACGCAGAGGGATCTCCTGCTGGTCCTTCATTTCATAAGCGGTCTGCGTGGTGTCAATCAGGCAGGAGTCCGCCTGGATCACAGGGCAATGCTGGGTCTCCGGCTTCTCAAACCGAATCACATAATCCTCAAAGGAGGCTTCCTCGTCCACAGGAATATTAAAGCCGGGATGGCCGCCCACCACGAAGGGCAAAGGCTTGTCCCCTGTATTCTCCACGGTAAAGGTGGTGGTATAGCCTTCTTCCGTCAAAGTGTAAGTCACGGTCAGGGCAAAATCAAAGGGATAGCACTGCTTGGTGGTTTCGTTGGCCACCAGCTTCAGGGACAGGGTGCCCTCTCCCTGAGATTCCAGGGCAAACTCCGTCCGCTTGGCGAAACCGTGACGGTTCATCTGAACCCATTTTCCGCCGATTTTTACCTTGTCCTCTCGAAGAGCCCCCACAATGGGGAACAAAACCGGCGCGTGCTCATGCCAATATTCGGGCTTGGCATACCACAGGTACTCACAACCGTCCGGGCCTTTCAGGGAGATCAACTGGGCGCCCAGAGAATCCACCTGGGCCGTGTACTTGCCCTTTTGCAATGCGTAAATCATAGGTACTCCTCCTTGTCCGCTTGGGTTTATTTGTATTATACCAGTTCCCTGTCTCCAGCGCAAGAAAGTCCATTCTTTTTCCCAAAATCCGTTTACCTTTTAGTGAAATTATGCTAGGATAGGGGCATCTGAATGAGAGAGAGGGATGCGGATGCGTGCGGTCATCCAGCGGGTAAGCCAGGCCCAGATCACCATCGACCACCGGGAAACACGGCAGATCGGCAAAGGGTTGGTGGCCTTTTTGGGCGTACTGCGAGGAGACACCCAGAAACAAGCAGAGTTTCTGGCTCAAAAGATCCAGGGTTTGCGGATCTTCACCGACGAAAACGACAAGATGAACCTTTCCCTGTCCGACGTAAACGGGGAACTTCTGGTGGTATCCAACTTCACCTTAGGCACCGACTGTAAAAAGGGCCGGCGGCCCTCCTTTGATATGGCCGCCCCGCCGGCAGAGGCCGAAGCCCTGTACCTGCACTTTGTAGAATGTGCCAAGGGGCTGGGAATTGCCAAAGTGGAAACCGGAGAATTCGGCGCCCATATGGATGTGCTGGTGGCAAACGACGGTCCGGTCACCTTGATCATCGACACGGAAAAAATCGGGAAATAAGCGAAAAGGGAGGCAAGCATTGATGGATCACGAATTTATGGAACTTCTGTTGGATCAGACTCATTTCCCCCAGGAAGCCAGGCAGGAACTGCACCGGTGTGTCTGCCTGCTGGAACAGGCCGGTCAGGACGAAACTTTGGAAGAAGCTGTGGCCTTTTTCTATCGGAATCAGTTTGACGTCAAAGTCACCGAGCCCTTGCTGCAAGCCATCGGCCAGGCCACAGGCATTCCCTTGTATACGGTGTGGCTGCTGTTGCTGATTCAGGCCTCTGTCCCCGCCAAGTCCCTCTACCGGCGCCAAGGCATTGAGGAGGAAATTTTCTGGAACACCTTCTCGGATTTGACTTACAAGCTCTACGAATGTAAAAACGTCCAAGGCGTGTGGGGCAATTTCGTTCCCCACTGGTATTCCATTTTCTTTACGGGGGACATTGTCAAGCTGGGCCGCCTGGAATATGAAAACTCCACCTACGATTGGGACCAGCCTTACCAAGGCTGCGGAATCACCCTGCAAAAAGGAACTCCCGTCAAGAACATCCACATTCCTTCCAGCGGCGAGCCCTTTACCCTGGATGCTCGGCTGGACTCCTACCGGCAGGCCTATGAGTTCTTCCGGGAGGAATTACAGGGCGGACCTTTGGTGTGCGTCTGTGGCTCCTGGCTTCTCTATCCCCCTTACAGGGACATTCTTCCCTCCACCTCCCATGTAGTGGACTTTATGGGGGATTTCCAGATCCTGGGCGGAGAGGCAGAAGAGGTTTTTCACGACGCTTGGCGGGTTTTTGGAGCAGACGCTCAAAAGCCCTTCCCTCAGCTCCCGGAAAAGACCTCCATGCAGCGGGCGTTCAAACAATACCTGCTCTCCGGGAAGAAAACCGGGGAAGGATTCGGCGTGCTGGTCTTCGACGGGGAACGGCTGCTCACCCGGTAATAGAAGCCAGCTTCGCTCTTTTTTGACTTTGGAAAGAGACCGGTTTTGCCGTCTTCAAAAGGGGACGATCCTTCCTTTAAAGCGCTAAGGTAAGTTTACAAAATTTTTACGATTTATTCACATATCACTGCAAATTCATTCCACTTCACCTGCTGAAAATATCCTGAAAAACCTAGAAATTTACCTGGTTTTATGGAGGTTATCTCCAATTGTTTCACCATTTTCCCCAAAAATAGCGGTGCAGTTTTTTCCCTTTCTTTAGAAAAAAATGGCAAAAGAGAGGGGCTTATGGGTTGCGCTTTGGCATAGTTCCCTGTATAATAGTTTCCATAATTCTATTGAACTTTTGGAAAGGGGGACTTCTTCATGAGCAACTATCTCCAAGCTGTTGCCCAGTGGCAATCCCATCAATTGCGCAGTCCCGGAGATCTGGACCGGCTGCTTCGGGATTTCAATCCCAGATTTGCCCGGGAATCCGCTCTTTTGGAAGGCTGGGATCTGCCCCTGGAGATTGCTCAAGAGGTGTTCCGCAGCGGCACGGTTTCCCAATTTACCGGGGACCCCAAGGCCCTGTTTCTTCTCTATAATCAAAAATATTGCTATGAGTATTTGCGGGAACGGGTAATGGCCCGGGACGAAATGGACACCCCTCTGGTGCTGGAAATCCACCGGGTTCTTACCAGTGGGACTTTTAATGAGCCATTTTACCTGGCCAACGGAGAACGGTCCGGAGAATTCAAAAAGCAGGATTATGTGACGGCAGTCAACGCCGTTGGTGCACCTGCCCGAGATGTGGGCCGGGAATTGGACCAACTGATGGAAGAGGTCAGCGGTTACTGCGGGTCGGAACTTCTCCAGGAAGCCGCCTACCTCCATGCCCGGTTTGAGAATATCCATCCCTTCGCCGCCGGAAACGGCAGCGCAGGGCGGGTGTTGTTGAATTTCTTCCTTCTCACGCGGGATCATCCGCCTCTCATCCTCTTTGCGGAGGACAAGAAACGCTATTACCAGTGTCTGACCGTGTACGACCAACGGAAAGACTCCCGTCCTCTGGCGGACTTTTTCACCGATCAATTGGAAAAGACCTGGTCCCTGTAAAAAGAAATTTTTAAATGCTTTCAGAAAGAAGGTTATCGATCATGCTGTTTGTCTGCTATCCCAAATGTTCCACCTGCAAAAAAGCCAGGACTTGGCTGGAAGATCACCAGATTTCCGTAGAAGTGCGGGATATCAAGGAAGACCGTCCCACCCGGGATGAACTGGAAGAGTGGCACCGGCGCAGCGGCCTGCCTTTGAAAAAATTCTTCAATACCAGTGGTCAGCAATACCGGGGGCTTGGATTGAAAGACAAGTTGCCCCAGATGAGCCAAGAGGAACAGTTGGACCTGCTGGCCACCGACGGCATGTTGGTCAAACGCCCCTTGCTGATTGGAGAAGACAAGGTATTGGTGGGCTTCCGTGAGGCGGAATGGGCCGCGGCTCTTCTCTGATGCGTCTGTTTTTTGCGTTGGGTTTTTCCCCTGAAACGGGTCAGCAGATCCAAAAGGTTCAGGATAATCTCAGGCAGTACGCTCCCCAAGCCCGTTTTCCCGACCCGGAAACCTTCCACATAACGTTGGCCTTTTTGGGAGAGGTTCCACCCCAGAAACTGGATCAGGCAAAAACAGCCCTGAACGGATTGAACCCCCTCCCCATGACTTTACGCTTTGGCAGAATGGGGAAATTCTCCCAGAGGGAAGGAGATGTGTGGTGGCTGGGAGTGGATCCCGACCCGGCATTGTTTTCCCTCCAGGAAGAACTGGTCAAAGGGCTTCGAGCCCAAGGTTTTTCTTTGGAGAAAAGAAACTTCAAGCCCCATGTGACCCTTGCTCGGAAAGTAATATTCCAGGACCAAGTTCCCAGAAAGGAAGCCCTGCTGCCCCAGCCCATCTACGCGCCCTGTGGTCGGGTCAGCTTGATGTCTTCCCAGCTCCGGCCCCAAGGCCCTCTCTATAAAGAGCTGGCGGGGAAATCTCCTGGCCTTTCCCCATGACAAGAAATTTACCTTTATGGTATATGAAAACTGCCAGCGGGGAAACCCCTTTCCAACGGGCTGGTTTTCCCACAATTTCGGTGCCGATTGGTTTTATTCTTCAGCAAGAAAGCCTTCTCACCCCACCAGGTGAAAAGGCTTTTTCCTTTACTGATCTGTGAAAAGGCTCACTTATTTGGAGCTTTCCAAGTTGGCGCGGATTTTTTCACAGAGCGCCAAAAAGGTTTTTCGCTCCTGTGCCGTCAAACTGTCGGCCAGCTGATCCTCCACTTGACGGATACTCCTCTCTACCCGCTCGTGGAGCTCCACCGCCTTGGGGGTCAGCTCCAGCTTCTTCAGCCGGGCGTCCCGATCTACCGAAGTACGGGTAATCCATCCGTTTTTCTCCATCAGCTGCAAAATCCCGGTTACCGTGGAACGGCGGATGGAAAACTGTTCCTGAATGTCCCGCTGAAACACGTCCCGATGGCGATTCTTGTACAGATATCCCATAATCCAGCCCTGCGCTCCTGTAGGATGGGGATCTTCCCCGGAAAAGGCTGTCTTGTCCACCGCTCGTTTTACCAGATGGGACAATGTGCGAACTTGAAAACCGATGTCCTCCCGATATTCCATAAGGTCGTTCTCCTCGAAAATTTGTTAGGTTGCTAACATTTAGTATACCCCATTTTTAGCCCTTTGTCAACCGACCCCTATGGGAAAACCCCCGCTTTTGGCGGGGGTTTTCTGCTGGTTGCCTTATCGGCAGGGATGACTCCCTTCGCCAAGGTCTGTGGCCTTGGGCGGGAAAAATTCGCTGGTGGGGAACTCAATCCGGCGGAACAGCTCGCAGGGATTGTCGCTGGAAGCCACACACTCTTTTTCCGGCACACAGAAATCATAGGCGGGAATCAGCATCTGGACGTTGCGCACAATCTGCACGATAATGAACAACCCAATGGTCACATATACCACGTTCTTCTGGGGACAGGTTTCAAAGTCCCCGCCGTACCGCTGGCAAATGCACTCCGGGATCCGGCAATAGGGTTCGCAGCCGCAGGTAGGATGCTCGCAGAGACGGGCCGACAGAGCCACCGGCTCCGCCACCTGAACGGTAGCTTTAGGCAGCACCTTGCAATCCTCGCTGTCCAAATCCTCCATGCCGCGGCCGGAAGAATACATCTTCACGTTGCCCTCGCTGCCGTAGAGGATCACCTTCTTGTTGAAGATGGATACCCCATTGATGGGTACCGGACAGGATGTAGGTCCGCCAAACAGATCCAGGGACACGTCAAAGAAAAAGGTCATATCCACCGAGTAAAAGCCCTTGTTAAACGGAATGGGCTGCAGGTCGATATACACCGTGATGACGCTCACGTCCCGGATGCGCACATTGGTGGCGCTGTCCACCAGGGGCTGCCGCGCCGCCGGGAACAACACCCGTATGTCTTCCAGACAGTCTTTATCGGAGCACGAGTCGTACACTCTCATGGCATCGATACAGACCGCTTCTTTGAAATAGTCCCGGCAATCATAGTCGGGGACGCATTCGTTTTCGGCCATGTGATCTCCTCCTTTTGGGGTTTCTCCTTCTATTGTATGACCCCGCAAGGATTTGGTGCGGCTTTTCCAGGCCAGCGCAAAAGGTTTACCAAACGCCGCTGATAAACCACCCGGGCAAAAAGTTCAGCTGCTCCAGAATCCGCATGATCTTCAGCAACAGCCCCAACGTGGCCACCACGATACCGGCCACCGCCAATCCCCGAGTCCGCTCCCCCTGGAATCCCAGCACCGAAGCTACGATCCCCAAGGGAAAAAACAGCAGGCTTGCTCCAAAATATCCCAGCACCGAGGCGCAAAACCCCAAAAAGGTGGCCACGTCCGCCCAGGTAAAAGGACGTTTTACCGGGGCCGGTTTGGGGGTATAGAGAGGCGGCGCAGGCTGGACCAAATGGGCGGGCGGCTGTTGGGCCTGAGGCGGCATGGGAGGAATATGGGTCAAATCCGCCCCACACCGGCGGCAAAAAGCCTCTTGGTCCTGGGCGTACATACCACAGACAGGGCATTGTTTCATGGACAGTTCCCCCTTTTTCCAGCCGGTTACAGCTTCTGCAGCCGGGCAAAATTGGCGAAAAGTTTCTTGGTTCCCACCTTTTCAAAGGCAATTTCCAACAGGGTATCGTTGGCCATGGGAGTGGCGGAAAGGATCAGTCCCTGGCCAAAGGTCTTGTGGGATACCGTGTCTCCAGCTCGGTATGTCCCCGCTGGGGCAGGCTTTACGGGATGGGGAGTAAAGAGAGGCTTTGCCGCTGCCCCCGCAGTCGCTCCCCCGGCAGGCCGGCCAGAGGCAGCGCCAGGCTTTGCCCCAAAGGCCGGCATGGTTCCTACAGAGCGGTGGGCCCATTCCCGGGACTGGCTGTGCTCCAAAAGCTCCTCGGGGATCTCCCCTGCAAACCGGGAAAGCCGGTTCCGGCTGGTGGTTCCGAAAATCATCCGGCTCTCGGCGTGATAGATGTAGAGCTCCTCCCGGGCCCGGGTCAAGGCCACATAGGCGAGCCGGCGCTCTTCCTCCACCTCTTCCGGATTGTACAACACCGCCACGCCTGGGAATACCCCTTCTTCCCATCCGGGCAGCATCACCACCGGGAACTCCAGGCCCTTGGCGGAGTGGATGGTCATGAGCACGGTGGAATCCGCACTCTCGTCGTAGTTGTCGATATCCGTAAACAGGGAGACTTCCTCCAAGAATCCGGACAGAAGTGCCTCTTCTCCGGCCTCCTGTTCGTACCGCTGGAGCATGGAGGAAAGCTCTCGTACGTTTTCGATCCGCTCTTCCGCCTTTTCCGGCTCCTCTTCCCGGAGATACTGTTCAAAGTTCAGCTGTTCCAGCAGTTCCTCATAAAGTTCGCTGGGAGACAGCTGTCCGCTCTGGTTCTTCTCCATCATCTCTTCCAACAGGTCCACAAAGGGCGCCAGTTTTCCCGCTGCCCGGGAAATGGCAGGAAAATCCTTGGGATGGGTGATCACTTCAAACATGCTCTCCCCCACCTGCTGGGCAATCTGGGAGCAAAGCTCTGCGGTACGCTCCCCGATTCCTCGCCGAGGCACATTGAGAATCCGGCGGAGGCGGATTTCATCGGAGGGGTTATTCACCACACTCAAATAGGCAATCATGTCCCGAATTTCCTTCCGGTCAAAGAACCGGGTGCCCCCGATGATCCGATGGGGAATTCCCTCTTTGGAAAACATCCGTTCCAACGCCAGGGATTGAGAATTCATCCGATACAACACCGCGTAATCGGAAAACTTCCGGCCCTTGGCCACTCCTTCCAGAATGGTCCGGGCGATGCGGTCCGCCTCATCCTGTTCGTTTTCCGCCAGGTGCAGGGTCAGTTTTTTTCCAGGGCCTGACGCGGTCCACAAGGTTTTCCCCTTGCGTTCCTGGTTATTGGAGATTACCGCATTGGCCGCATCCAGAATATTCTGGGTAGAACGGTAATTCTGCTCCAACCGCACCACCTTTGCCCCAGGAAAATCCTCCTCAAAATGGAGGATATTCTCAATGGTTGCCCCTCGGAACTTGTAGATGCTCTGGTCATCGTCACCCACCACGCACAGGTTCCGGTACTTGCCCGCCAGCAGGTGTATCAGCTCAAACTGGGCCGTATTCGTATCCTGGTACTCATCCACCATGATATACTGGAATCTGTCCTGATAATGCTCTA
>UQQZ01000029.1 GCA_900543305.1 uncultured Oscillospiraceae bacterium | reverse complement strand
TTGGCAGCGGCATCTATTTTGTAACTCCGACCCATGTCCCGGCGAACCCTTGTGGTTTGCCGGGACTTTCTTTTGGGAAAGTGCCGGCTTCTCTATACTGGCTGCCGCTGCTCCCCGCAAAAAGTCATGCATTGCTTGTAGACGCGCTCACGACGCTTCCGCTTGCTGCCAACCTTTTGTGGATAAGGAAGGCTCCTCCGGATATCCATTTTGTCACCTAAACCCAGGGGGTTGCACTCCTGGCAATCCCGCACCTCACTTTCCGAGGTGCATTTTTTGTCCCCGTTTCGATTGCAAATGCCACGCAAAAAATACCCTCTTTACCAGTTACATCCAGTAAAGAGGGTACCAAGTTAAATGGGGCCGAAGGGTTTTCTTTTCAGGGATTTCCCGGTTCGGAGAATCAGCCGTGTTTCCCCTGGGTTCCATCCTGGCAAGATGGATTTCACTCGAGGATGGGAAAACTCTTCCCGAATGGTATCCCGAAGCACCGTGCCACGCTGATATCCGTGAATCACACGGAGCTCGGCCACTTGGGGAGGCGCTTGGTTGAGCCATCCCGTGAGAAGATCTATGGCGTCCCGCTGATACACCCCGTGTAAATCCACCGTGGCCACGGTTCCATCCACGCGAAACCGCATCCTATCCCCCCTTACTTGCGCCCTATGCTTTTCTCCATTATAGGGCTTACAGGCCGAGGGCGCAAGGGGATTCTTATCCCAACACCTGGAATGTTTTCCACTTACCGCTCCGATAACGGGCTGTCAGGATTACCGCTTTGATGCACCAGTCTCCCGCCATGGCAAAGGCCACACCGATCACGCCCAGATTCAGCCACACACCCAGCAGAATCGACAGGGCAACCCGGCAGACCACCGTACAAAACAGGGAAATCCCCATGGTAAAGGTCACATCCCCTGCCGCCCGCAAGCCGTTGGCAAAGGGTCCGGAAATGGGAAAGGCCACCGCATTGAACAAGTTGTGAATCACTACCAGGATCAAAACCAGCTGCTTGGTTTCCGGAGACAAATCGTAGAGGGTCAGCAAAAGGGGCGTTCCCGCCAGCACCAGGGCGTTCCACAGGACGGAAATGAAAAAGGTCAGCCGAGTGAGCTTTTTCATGTAGTAATCCGCTGCTTCCGAATCCCCGGCACCCATGCATTGACCGATAACCGTAATATAGGCCGGACCCAAAGCCGCTCCCACCAAGGCTGCCAGAGACCAGATGCTCTGGGCCACGCCATTGGCCGCAATCTGCACCGTGCCGAACATGGCCGTAATGGAACTGAGCGCCACCTTCGCCAACTGAAACAGACCGTTTTCAATGCTGCTGGGTACCGCTATCCCCAACAGTCTGCGAATCATCCGGCCATTCCAGGAAAAGATTTCCTTCCAGACCAGGTGAATTCCGTTTGCCTTGGAAAAACACAGGGCTGTCATGATCACCGCCGCCAGCCACCGGGAAATAGTGGAGGGCCAGGCCACGCCAGCCACCCCTGCATGGAGGACGAAAATTCCAATGGCGTTGCCCACCACGTTGACCCCGTTCATCACCAGAGATACGTTCATGGTCACATGGGTCTTGCTCATGCTCCGGTACAGGGCCGCTCCCCCATTATACAGGGCCAAAGCCGGATAGGAGTAGGCGGAAATCCGCAGATACACCACGCTGGCGTCCATCACGTCTCCTTCCACCTGGCCAAACAGCAATCCCAGCAGGCCACGGTTCCAAACCAAGGTCAGGACCATACAGGCCACGGAAAACAAAAAGGACAAGGTGTACAACTGGGAGGATGCCCGATTGCCATTTTCGGGATCCCCGTGTCCCAGATACTGACTGACCACCACGGCCCCCCCAGAGGCCAACGCGGTGAACAGGTAAATGAAAAAGGTGTTGAGCATGTTTACCAGTGACACGCCAGACACGGCTGCCTCCCCTGCGTAACTGACCATCAAGGTGTCCGCAATGCCTACCAGCATAGCCAAAAGCTGCTCCCCAAAAAGGGGTAAAATCAACGCCGTCAAGTCCCCGTTGGAGAAACGCTGTCTGCTTTCCTCCAGGCGGTTTTTTGGTTCCACAATCCAGGTCCACACCTTGCCGATGGTCTGCCTCATCGCTGCCCCTCCCTATTGATCCAACCCGTTTTCTTCTGAGATCATTGTAACAGGAAGGCAGTTTCATGTCCAATACTTATAGTTTATCCAACAAAATACCTTTTGAGCATAATTAGAATTCTTCCCTTATCAGCCTTGGGAAGTAGTCTTTTTCTGGGAAAACAAAAGAAAAAGCCCCGAAAAGGGGCTACTGCATGATGCAGCATCCTTTCGGGGCATTTTTCATCGTTTTTGTTCAGGCCTCTCTCAGGAGATATCCAGGGGATGATAGCACATCACCTTACGCCCGGGGGCGATCTCTTTCAGCTCAGGACGGCCCTTACGGCATTCATCCGTAGCATAGGGGCAGCGAGGAGCGAACTTGCAGTAAGTGATGGAATATTCCTTGTCTTCCATGTCCGGGAGCACCAGGTCTTCCTTCCACTTGTCGCCTACACGAGGCACTGCGTTCATCAGCAGCTCGGTATAGGGATGGGCAGGATGGTCCATGATATCCTTGGCGCTGCCGTATTCGATCAAGGTGCCACGATACAGAGTGGCAATGTAGTCGGATACATAGTAAGCCGTGGACAGGTCATGGGTGATGTAGATAAAGGAGATATTGTACTTATCTCTCAGCTCTTTGAACAGGTTGACGATGTTCATCTTCATGGAGGCGTCGATAGCAGCCACGGGCTCGTCCGCGATGATCAGCTTGGGACGGGTGATCAGAGCACGGGCGATGGACACACGCTGCAACTCACCACCGGAGAACTGGGTGGGATACTTGCCCTTGACAACGGCCAAAGACATACCCACGCTCTTCAGAGCTTCGTCCACCAGCTTGGTAGCCTCGTCCTTGTTCTTGGCAATGCCAAGGCGGAGCGCGGTGTTGAACAGATAGGTGTCCACCGTTTTCCGGGCGGAGAAGGACTCATAGGGGTTCTGGAAGATGGGCTGGACATCCAGCTTGAATTGCTTGTGGTTGTAGGATTTCTTATCGCTGTAGGACTTGCCATCCAGGACAATGTCGCCCATATCCGGATTGTGCAGACGGAGAACCATCTTGCACAGAGTGGACTTGCCGCAGCCGGACTCGCCCACCACAGAAAGGATTACAGGCTTATCGGCATCGATGGACAGGGAAACATCATCCACAGCCACCAGTTTCTTGCCGCGCAGCATACCACCGATACGGAAGATTTTGCTGACGCCTTTAATTTCCAACAGTTTCTCAGCCATGCTTCTCGACCTCCTCGTTGAGCAGATGACAGGCCGCAAAGCGTCCGGGTTTCACCTCGCGGAACGCGGGTACCTCGGAACGGCAGCGGTCGGTTGCGTGGGGGCAGCGAGGAGCGAAACGGCATCCCGGAGGGGGACTGGCCAGCGCCGGGGGACGTCCGGGAATACCAACTCTCGAACTCTTATCACCCACACGAGGCAGTGCTGCAACCAGCATCTGAGTGTAGGGATGAATGGGATCGTTGAAGATATCTTCGGTCTTGCCCAGCTCGATTACGCTACCAGAATACATGATGGCCATACGGTCGGTGATCTGATAGTGCACGCCCATATCATGGCTCACGATGACCATGGTATTTTTCAGCTGCTTCTGCAGGTGCATGAGCATCATCAAGATACCACGCTGCACCACCACGTCCAGAGCGGTTGTGGGTTCGTCAGCCAGCACCACACGGGGCCCCATGAAGGTGGCCAGGGCGATGATAACACGCTGCCGCATACCGCCGGACAACTGGAAGGGATAAGCCTCCAGCACATCGGGAGACAGGCTGAGTTCTTCCAGGTATTTGGCAACCCGGTCCAGCGTCTCCTTTTCCGTCTCATTCTTCCGGTCCTCCTTGGGAATGGAGTCCAGGAACTGCTGCTTCAGACGGACAATGGGGTTCAGAACGCTCTGCGCAGCCTGGGGCACATAGGAAATGTTGTTCCACCAGGTCTTGCGGATTTCGCCCGACTCAAAAGAAAACTTTTGTCCATTCTTTTCACCGCTGAGGATGACCTTGCCTTTGTCGATCTCCAGGGGAAACTCCACGATGTCATAGAGGGTTTTCAGCAGGGTGGTCTTGCCGCAGCCAGACTCACCTGCGATACCGAAAATCTCGTTGTCGTAGATTTCAAAATTCAGATCATTAATGACATGGATATCGCCGTTGATGGTTTTATAAGAAGTGGACAGATTTTCGACTTTTAACATACTCGTTACCTGCCTCTCTTCATGGATAGATAGTCATTGTAGCCCGTGATCAGCATGAACAAGCCGATGAACAGAACCACGGTGGCCACGATGGGAGCGCCAATCCACAGATACTGCTTGTTGAAGATGGCGTTGTAGCTTCTGGCCCACTGGATCATGTTGCCCAGGGAAACCAGGTTGCCGGGAGACAAGCCCAGCACAGCCAAGCTGGATTCAGAACCGATTGCGGACAGCACTGCGTTCATGAAGTTGGACAGAGACCAGGTCAAGGCATAGGGCAGGATTTCGGTGACAACGATCTGCACCGTGCCCTCGCCGGAGAACCGAGCCGTGTGGATAAAGTCACGTTCCTTAATGCTCAGAGCCATGGAACGGATCTGCCGGCTGGGCCAAGCCCATGCGAACATGGCCAGCACCAGAGCCATCAGGATCACGGTGGAAGAACCCTTCATCAGAGAGGTCATCATGATCAGGATGGGCAGAGAGGGAATCACCACGAAGGTATCGGTGATAACCATCAGCACACGGTCCAGAGCGCCGCCCACAAAGCCGGCCAGCAAACCAACGAACACGCCTACCACAGTGCCCAACAGAGCAACGATCAAGCCGATGACCAGAGAGTTGTGAATGGACTCAATCAGCAGCCACACAACGTCCTGGCCCATGCTGGTGGTGCCCAGCCAGTGCTCCATAGAAGCACCCAGCTTATTGGGATAAGAGTTGTAAGTAAAAGGATCCACATGGGGGATGAAGTAAACCACGAAACCGAGGATTACGAAAAACAGGGTAATGATCAGGCCAGCTTTCAAACGGAAGTTGGCAAGTTTCCAGAATTTTTTCATGTGTCTCTCCCTCCTTAGCTATAACGGATCCGGGGATCAATGAAGGGATACACCAGGTCCACAACCAGGGTAGCCGTGGAAATAGCCACAATGGAGATGGTGATACATCCAAGGATCATGTTGTAGTCAGACTGGAGGATCGCGTTCTGAATCAGAGAACCAACGCCAGGATAGTTGAAGATGATTTCCGTCATGATGGAGCCGCCGAACACGCCGCCCAAGCTCATAGCCAGAGCTGTGATCTGGGTCAGAATGCAGTTACGGAACACATAGCTCATGCCGATTCTCCGCTCAGAAACACCACGATACCGGGCGAACATGACGAAGTCTTCTTCTGCGGTGGTCATGGCCAGAGACTTCATGGAGATGATCTGCCAACCGGTACCAACCAGCAGCAAGGACAATGCCGGCAGGATGGAGGCGTGAATCAACGAACTGATAAAGTCCCAAGCCGTGCCTCTGGTCAGCAGCGTCGTGGAGATGGGGAACCATCCCAAAACATACGCAAAGAAGATCTGAAGGATCAGGGCGATCAGGAAGTAGGGGATGGGGTAAATGCAAATTGCGATACTTTCCATAATCTTGGAAGACCGCTTATTTTTCCGGAAGCCCGCTAACAAACCAATAAAGTTACCGATGATCCAGCCCAACAGGGTGGAGGTCAAAGACAAGCCCAAAGTATAGGGCAGGTTACGGCCGATAATGCTGGTAACGGGTTCGGGATAGCTCATCAGGGAGGGACCAAAGTCAAAGTGGAGCAGGCCATTCCACAGGAAAGAACCATACTGCTCCAGCAGAGAGCCTTCCAGACCAAACTGGACTCTCAATTGGGAGCGCAGCGCTTCCATTTCCGCGGGATCCATGTTACCGGAACGGGACTGCATCTGAGCAATCATGTTTTCAACAGGATCCGAAGGGAACATGCGGGGGATGAAGAAGATAAACGTAACGCCAATCCAAATCGTCAAAGCCCACGCAAGGACACGCTGCAAAAAGAAAGTTTTGAATTTCACAGCTACACTTCCTTATCTTTGATAGAGTCATGAACAGAGTTCAATGAAATACATCCTAATTCGATAATTTAATAGAACAAGAGAGAGAGGCGCGGTTTCTCGGTCTACTAAACACGCGCCTCTCATCCCCCGTTCACATTAAATTAAACGTTCTTTGTTATGGCTCGTTTCAAGTAACCACTTAGGCCGCAACGGGAGTGATGTTGGGCAGCATGTACTTGAAGCAGCTCCACCACCACCAAGGACCATTGTAAGGATTGTCCTCGTTGGGATAGCCCTCCCAATAAGTGCTGTTGGTGGGAACGAACTTGGTGCCGCTCAGCACGTTGATAAAGGGCATATCGGTGACAGCCTGCTGCAGCAGGTCAACGGTGGTGTTGTAGGCATCGTCAGACTCGGGATCCATGTTGGCCAGCGCATGCAGGTCATCAGACACCTGCTGGTTGTCCCAACGGCAGCCCTGGCCAGAACCAGTCTCGCCCAGAGGCTTAATCAGAGCATTGTCGAAGCCGGACAGAGCGGAATACAGGTCGGTGGTGATACCGCCGGAGGGCCAGTAACCAGCCACATAGTAGTTGCCGGTGCCGCCGTCCACGTCCCAAGTAGCCTGAGACTTGGAAACGATGGTGCAGTTCAGACCGAAGTCAACCAACTGGTTGTAAGCAGCGTTGATGGTACGGGAAGCCTGCCATTCGGTGTCAGCCAGGTAGCTGAGCTCCATGGTGAAGGGCTCGCCATTGAAGTACCAGCCGTCGTCCTTCTTCTCCAGGCCAGCCTTCTCCAGCAGCTTGGTAGCAGCTTCGTCGTCATTCTTCCACCAGCCAACGCCCCACAGTTCGGTAACATCAGCATCGCCGGAATAATTGGTAGCTTCAGCCATCCGCTCGGCATAGCCGGTATCGAAGGGCTTGAAGGTGGTGCCATCGCCCAGATCCAGTTCAAAGTTCTCCAACCACTCGAGCATGGGCTCGGTGTACTGAGACTGCAGGTAGCTGGTGTTGTTCAGCAGCGGAATGGGAGCTGCACGGCCAGCGCCGGAGAAGATGTTCATGGACATCTCGTCGATGTTCAGAGCCAAAGCAATGCCCCAACGGAAGTCAGCATTGTCATAGGGAGCGCCCTGGCCCTGGGAGAACACGATGGATTTTGCACCGGGGTCATCCAGGTAAGCATAGGGGAAGTCAGCATACCAGCACTGAATCTTGTCGTTCTGCTCGTTCATGGACTGGAACTCTTCCATGGTCACTTCGCAGAGCACGTCAACGTTGTTGGAGACCATCTGCATCTGCTTGGTGGAGGAGTCGCCCAGAGCGCGGAACCACACATAAGTAGCGGGCTTCTGATCCTCAGTGTAGCCATAGTAATCGGAGCCAACCACGCCCAGAGTGGACTGCCACCAGTCCTCACGGAGCTTGTACAGCACCCAGTCGCCGTTGGGGTCATAGTCTTCCACGGTGTAGGGGCCAGCAACCACAGGATTCTCATCCTTGAAGGTGGTCACGTCGGCCTGCTGAGAATAGATGTGCTCAGGAACGATCCGATAGTCGGTGCCCCACACGCTGATGCCGTAACGCATGGTCAGACGGGGGAAGGCTTCGGTCATCTTGAAGACCACGGTGTAATCATCGGTGGCTTCCACAGAGTCGATGTACAGGTTGGTAGCGGAGGAAGCGCCGATTGCGGAGTTCTCCTTGATCATGTTGAAGGTGAAAGCCACGTCTTCAGCAGTCAGGTCTTCGCCGTCGGACCACTTGATGCCTTCGCGGATCTTAACAGTCCACTCGGTGTAGTCCTCGTTGGGAGTACCCATGTCAGCGGCTACTTCGGGGAACTGCTCGCCCTTGACGGAGTCCATTTCCCACAGATGAGCGCTCATCAGCTGATGAATGCCCATGCCGGTGGTGGTACCGGTCATGTAGGTGTTGAACTGTCCGGGAGTGTCCGTGGGAGTCTGAGTCTCAACGATCAGAGTCTCCTCACGGGGGGTGCCCACTTCGGTGGTGATGCCTGCAGCGGCAAGAGTGCCGGTAGAGGCGCCGTCGTCGGTGCTGGTGGTGCCGCTGGTAGTCGTGCTGCTCGTACCGCTGGTATCGGTAGAACCGCTGCTGGTGTTGTTATTGTCACCGCAGCCGCTCAGAGCCAGGGTAAGAAGCATGACCATAGCGAGCACAAGAGCAATTGTCTTCTTTCTCATGGTTCATCCTCCTTAAGATGAATAGGTTGATGTATTGAATCCCCAAACCTTCAGGGACAGAGGCATATAAGGCCTTGGGTTTTTTACAGGCCCCGGAACCCCGAGACATGTGAAAGACCCGCCGAGAGGAACCTCCCTTCCTCACCGGCCAGCCATGCTCTGCAATAAAAGAGAAACATTTGAGAGAAGCCGTCGCCTCCCCCCTAAAAAGAACTACAAGGAAAATCCCTGTATTCTCCCGGCCCATTTTGTCGGGACCTTTCCCTCTTTGAAATTTCCTTTCGTCAAGTTGCCTCGAATCTGCCGAGAAATTCTCAAATGGGTCAAGGTTTTTTAGTACATATGACTTTATGGTGTCATGATAACACTTGTGAGAAAGAATGTCAACCGTTTTAATCTTCATTCTTTCTGAGGGATTGTATGCAATAATATACACTTACGGCCATTTCAAATTCTCAAAAAACCCAGTATTTTCCTAATGATTTTTCGATTTTGTTCCACCTGAAAAAGAATGAATATATATTCATAAAACGGTAAGGGCATTTTTCACAAAAAATCCACGCTGAACAAAAAAATTACCGAAAAACAGCCATCTTCCCGCCGGTTTCACAGTGGAAAATCAGCGAAAAAATATGAATTGTTACAATGTTGTCACGATTTGTTCACAAAAAGGCTCGTTGTCTTTTAGATGTGGACAACTGTCTCTCAGCTGTCAGAAAAGGGCCAAATAGCCCCAAGCAAGGCCTTTTTAATCCCCCATCTTTCCGCCCCTCAATATCTATACTATATATAGTATAGAACAAATTGCCACATTTTGTCGCGGGGCACTATTTTTTCTTTTTTTCTTCCCCTTTCCACTGGCCCTGTTTCAACTCCCTGTAAAGGGGAATGCTTGCATAAAAATGAAGCCCTTCCCCACTTTGGCGCTGAGAAGGGCTGTTTTCAGGGATTGGAAACTATTTTTTCCGGAAAAAAGGGGAACCCTCTGGGGGTTCCCCTGCCTTCTTCTTTTTAGCTGTGGTCAAATTGACTGTTGTACAACTCCGCGTAAAACCCGCCTTTTTCCAGCAAGGACTGGTGGTTGCCCTGTTCCACAATATGGCCGTCCCGCATGACCAGGATCACATCCGCGTCCTGGATCGTGGAAAGCCGGTGGGCTACAATGAAGCTGGTGCGGCCCTTCATCATTTTCTGGAACGCCTTCTGAATGCGGATTTCCGTCCGGGTGTCGATGGAAGAGGTGGCCTCGTCCAGAATCAACATGGGCGGCAGGCAGAGCATAACCCGGGCAATGCACAAAAGCTGTTTCTGCCCCTGGCTGATGCTGCCTCCATCCTCGCCAATCACCGTGTCGTAGCCCTGGGGCAGCCGTTTGATAAAGCTGTGGGCATGGGCAGCCTTGGCGGCTTCCACCACTTCTTCCAGGGTAGCGTCCGGTTTGCCGTAAGCAATGTTCTCCCGAACCGTGCCCCGCTTCAACCAGGTATCCTGAAGGACCATGCCGTAGTTTTTCCGCAGACTCTTCCGGGTGATTTCCCGAATATCCGTGCCCTCCACCTGGATGGAACCTCCGTTTACATCGTAAAACCGCATGAGCAGGTTGATCACTGTGGTTTTGCCGCAGCCGGTGGGACCTACCAGGGCCACCCGCTGGCCGGGCTGCACCTGCAGGTTGAAATCTTCAATGAGCCGCTGACCCTTCCGGTAAGAGAAGTCCACATCCTGGATAGTCACCTGACCCTGGACCTGGTCCAGCACCCGGGCGTCAGGGGCATCGGGAATCTGAGGGGGCTCTTCAATGAGCTCAAAAACCCGACCTGCACAGGCCAGGGCGTTTTGCAGCTCCGTGACCACGCCGGAGATCTCGTTGAAGGGCTTGGTGTACTGGTTGGCGTAGCTGAGGAAGCAGGAAAGCTGACCTACGGTAAGTCCTCCGGACACCACCGACAGAGCGCCCACAATGCCCACTCCCGTATACACCAGGGAGTTGACAAACCGGGTGGAGGGATTGGTGATGGAGGAGAAGAAAATGGCCCGGAGAGAGCATTGACGAAGCCGCTCGTTGATCTCATCAAACTGCTCCAGGGATTTTTTCTGGCGGGAAAAAGCCTGTACCACCTTTTGATCCCCCACCATTTCCTCCACAAAACCCGTCTGTTCTCCCCGCACTTGGGATTGGAGACGGAACATATCGTAGGTGCGCTTGGCGATAAAGGCAGCCACCAGCAGGGACACGGGGGTGACCACCACCACCACGGCGGTGATGACTACGTTGACGCTGAGCATAAAGCACAGGGTTCCCAAAATGGTGATGACCCCGGAGAAAAGCTGGGTAAATCCCATGAGCAGGCCGTCGGCAAACTGATCCACGTCGGCGATGACCCGGCTGACCACTTCTCCTGCGGGATGAGAATCCACATATTTCAGGGGCAGAATCTGCAATTTCCGGAACGCCTCGTTGCGGATGTCCCGAACTACCCGATAGGTGATTCGGTTGTTCAGCAGGTTCATCACCCACTGAGACAGGGCCGCAATACCGATCACCACGCCGATCTGCACCAAAATCCGGAAGATTCCCTGGAATGCCACCTGGCCGGGGCCGATAATCAGGTCCACGGCGTCACCGGTGAGAATGGGAATATACAAGGAGGCAGCTACCGTTACAGCAGCCAGCAAAATGGAGAGTCCTACCAGAACCCAGTAGGGACGAATATACCGAAGGACTTTTTTTAAAGTGCCTTTCTGTGCCTTTTCCCCTTTCATGCCCGAACCTCCTTTCTCTCACTTTGCTGAAACTGGGATTCGTAAATTTCCCGGTATACTTGGCAGCTTTCCAACAGCTGCTCGTGGGTGCCTACTCCAACGGCTTCCCCATCGTCCAACACCACGATCCGATCCGCGTACCGGATGGAAGAGGTCCGCTGGGACACGATAAACACCGTGGGACCTCCCTCCATTTCCCGGATGGCCTTCCGCAGCTTGGCGTCGGTGGCAAAGTCCAGGGCGCTGGCGCTGTCGTCCAGAATCAGGATTTCCGGCCGGCGGGTCAGGGCTCGGGCGATGGTCAGCCGCTGACGCTGGCCTCCGGAAAAGTTCTTGCCTCCCTGGGCTACCGGCTCGTCCAACTGACCCGGTTTCTCTTCCACAAAATCTTTGGCCTGGGCAATTTCCAGAGCCTTCCACAGTTCCTCGTCCGTGGCGGACTCTTTGCCCCACTGCAAATTTTCCCGGATGGTTCCGGTAAACAGGGTAGCACGCTGGGGCACCACCCCCACTTTGGCCCGGAGTTCTTCCAGAGGATACTCCTGAACCGGATGGCCATCCACCAGCACCTCTCCCTGGGTTGCGTCATAAAACCGGGGAATCAGGTTCACCAGAGAGGATTTGCCGCTGCCGGTGCCTCCGATGATGCCCACCGTCTCCCCGGGCTTGACGGAAAAGCTCAGCCCCGACAGGGACGGAGCTCCTGCTCCCCGATAGGTGAGACCCACATTCCGGAAGGTGACACGGTCCTCGTTTTCCTTTTCTCCCGTAAGGCGGTCCGGGGAAGACATGGTGCCTCCCTGGTCCAGAATTCCCTGCACCCGCTTGGCGCAGGCCAGAGCCTTGGTGATGTTGATAATCAGGTTGGCCAGCTTGATCAGCTCCACCAGGATCTGGGACATGTAGTTTAAGAGGGCCACCACCGCGCCCTGGGTGATGATTCCCGTATCCACCCGCACGGCGCCCACCCAGATCAACGCCACTGTGGCCAGGTTGATGAGCACATAGGTCACGGGATTCATCAGGGCAGAAACACGGCCCACATGGACCTGCAGTCGGGTCAGGGCATTGTTTTCCTCCTGGAATTCCTGGGTCTCCGCCTCTTCCCGGCCAAAAGCCCGGATCACCCGGACGCCGGTGAGGTTTTCCCGGGTGGTACCCAGGATCCGGTCCAACCCAGCCTGTACCTTTTTATACCGGGGCATGGTCCAGAGCATCACCCCGAACACCACCACCGCCAGCAGGGGAATGGCCACCACAAACACCAGAGCCGCCGGCACGTCGATGGTAAAGGCCATGACCATGGCTCCAAACACCACAAAGGGGGACCGCAAAAGCAGCCGCAGCGCCAAATTCAGGCCGTTCTGCACCTGGTTGATGTCGCTGGTCATCCGGGTGATCAAAGTGGAGGTGCCAGCGGTGTCCATATCGGAGAAGCTCAGCTTCTGGATGTGGGCAAACAGGGCGTGACGGAGTTTGGCCGCAAATCCCACCGAGGCCTTGGCCGCAAAGTACTGGGCGGTGATGGAACAAACCAATCCCACCACCCCCAAGGCGGCCATCACCAAGCACATCCGCCAGATGTACGCCCGGTCCGCGTTTTGGATGCCCACATCGATGACTGCCGCCATCACCAAGGGCACCAACAGTTCGAAGGAGGCTTCCAGGAGTTTAAAAAGAGGCCCCAGGACGCACTCCTTCCGGTATTCCTTCAGGTAGCTGAGAAGCTGTTTCACAAAGATCTTCCTTTCCCCTTGACAGATAGCAATAAGTATACCATAAAAACCCGCCGGATAAAAGTTGCCCTGCCCAGATATTTTTCCCCTTTCCCCTGTTCACAGCCGGGAAAAAAGTATACTATACAAAAATGGGCTCCCGCCGCCTGCCAGGCCCGGCACTGCCCCCTGCCGGAAAGTAATCCTGGAATGCGGGGGCGGCCCCAGGTATTTTGAGAAGTAAAACCGGAGGAATCCCAAGGGGATTTTGTGGGTTTTGCAAAAATAGCAGAAATTCTTAATTTTCCCTGTTGCAATTTCTCCGGGTTTCTGCTATGATAGTTCCCACAGGGCCCCTGCGACTGACGGGCTGAATGTGGATTTTACCACAGGGGAGCAGGGATTTCGCCTTTATGCCGACCGTCTGGGCAGTATCGCGCCGCGATGCTGCCCTTTTTTTGTGAGCAGACCGCGGGCTGTCAATGTCTCTCACCTCGCATGGATTGGAAAGGATGGTGCCCTTTATGAAACGGCAGGAATGGAACGGATTTACCGGCGGAATTTGGGAAGATGAAATCGACGTCCGGAATTTTATTCAGAAAAACTACACCCCTTATGGCGGCGACGGCAGTTTTCTCTGCGGCCCCACTCCCCGCACCTTGGCGGTTCGGGAAAAGTTTGAAGACCTTCTGCGCCAGGAACATCAAAACGGCGGCGCTTTGAAAGTGGACACGGAAACGGTGATCACCGTCACCAGCTTCGGTCCCGGATACCTGGACAAGGATAAGGATATCATTGTGGGCTTGCAGACCGACGAGCCCTTGAAGCGGGCCTGCAACCCCTTTGGCGGCATGCGCATGGTGCGCTCCGCCTGCAAAGCCTATGGCTATGAAGTCTCCCCCAAGATTGAGGAGGAGTTCAGCCTGCACAAAACCCACAACGACGGTGTGTTTTCTGCCTACACTCCCGAGATCCGGGAGGCCCGCCATGTGGGACTTTTGACCGGTCTGCCGGACGCCTATGGTCGTGGCCGGATCATCGGCGATTACCGCCGGGTGGCCCTGTACGGCATTGACCGGCTCATTGAACAAAAGAAGGCCGACAAGATCGCCCTGGGCGACTGCGTCATGAGCTCCCCTTCCATCCGGGCAGCGGAAGAGCTTCACGACCAGATTCAGGCTCTGGAAGACATGAAGACCATGGCCCAGATGTACGGCTTCGACATCTCCGGCCCCGCCAAGACTGCCAAGGAGGCAGTCCAGTGGCTGTACTTCGGATACCTGGCCGCCATCAAGGAGCAGAACGGCGCCGCCATGAGTCTGGGCCGTGTGTCCACCTTCCTGGACATCTACTTTGAGCGGGACTTGAACGCCGGCGTCCTCACCGAGGAGCAGGCCCAGGAAATCTTCGACGACTTCGTACTGAAGCTGCGCATGGCCCGGCACCTGCGCACTCCCGAATACAACGAGCTCTTCGGCGGCGATCCCATGTGGATCACCGAATCCGTAGGCGGCATGGGCGAAGACGGCCGTCCCCTGGTGACCAAGTCCTGCTTCCGGATGCTCAACACCCTGTACAACCTGGGGCCCGCTCCCGAGCCCAACCTGACCGTGCTGTGGAGCGCCCACCTGCCGGAGAACTGGAAGCGCTTTACCGCCAAGGTCTCCTGCGACACCGACGCCCTCCAATATGAAAACGACGACGTGATGCGGCCTCTCTACGGGGATGACTACGCCATTGCCTGCTGCGTATCCGCTATGCGGGTGGGCAAGGACATGCAGTTCTTCGGCGCCCGGGCCAACCTGGCCAAGCTGGTGCTGCTGGCCATCAACGGCGGCCGTGACGAGCTCAAGGGCGACCAGGTGGGACCCAAGATGCCCGTGTGGAGCGAGGAATATCTGGATTACGACGCCTTGATCGAGCGCATTGACTTCTACCGTCCCTGGCTGGCCAAGACCTATGTCAACGCCATGAACATCATCCACTACATGCACGACAAGTACTCCTACGAGAAGAGCCAGATGGCCCTCCACGACTCCACGGTCCGCCGGCTGATGGCCTTCGGCATTGCGGGCATGAGCTGCATGGCCGATTCCCTGTCCGCAGTGAAGTACGCCAAGGTCAAGTGCATCCGGGACCCTGAAACCGGCCTGGTCACCGACTTTGAGACGGAAGGGGATTTCCCCAAATTTGGCAACAACGACGACCGGGTGGATCAGATTGCCTGCGAGCAGGCGGAGAAGTTCTACCATGCTCTGTGCCAGTATTCCCTGTACCGCCAGGCAAAACACACCCTGAGCATTTTGACCATCACCTCCAACGTGATGTACGGCAAGAAGACCGGCAACACCCCTGACGGCCGGAAGCACGGGGAACCTTTGGCCCCCGGCGCCAACCCCATGTCCGGCCGGGATACCTCCGGCGCCCTGGCCTCCCTGAACTCGGTGGCCAAGCTCTCCTATGACTACTGCCGGGACGGCATCTCCAACACCTTCTCCATCACGCCCCAGGCACTGGGCAAGACCGAGGAGGAGCGGGTGGACAATCTGGTGAGCATCCTCACCGGCTATTTTGCCCAGAACGCCCATCATCTGAACGTGAATGTGCTCAATCGGGAAACCCTCATCGACGCTTACAACCATCCCGAAAAATATCCCAGCCTGACCATCCGGGTGTCCGGGTATGCTGTGAACTTCTACAAGCTTTCCCGGGAACAGCAGCGTGAGGTCATTTCCCGGACCTTCCACGTTTCCCTGTGAAGGGGAGGATTCATTCCGTCCAGTCCCTGGGGGCGGTAGACGGACCCGGAGTGCGGTATGTGCTGTTTTTGCAGGGGTGTCCCCTGCGGTGCGCCTACTGCCACAATCCGGATACCTGGGACTTTGCCGGGGGCACAGAACGGGAAGCCGAAACCCTGGTCCGGGAAATCTGCCGGTATAAACCCTACTTTGGGAAAAAGGGCGGAGTCACGGTTTCCGGGGGAGAACCTTTGCAGCAGGCCCCCTTTGTGGAGGAACTGTTCTCCCTGCTTCATGAGGAAGGCATTCACACGGCCCTGGACACCTCTGGAGTGGGAAATCTGGAGGCGGCTCGCCGGGTGCTGAAGCACACGGACCTGATCCTGGGAGATTTGAAATTTGCCTCTGCGGAGGAGTACAAAACCTACTGCAGGGCGGACATGGAACAGATCCTCTCCTTCTACCGGCTGGCGGCAGAGATGGGCGTGTCCCTGTGGGTCCGCCATGTGGTGGTGCCCGGTCTCAACGACTCCCTGGAGGATATGGGGAAGATCCAGACTTTGGCGAAATCCTTCTCCAACCTGGAGAAGATCGAATGGCTGCCCTTTCACAACCTGTGCCTGGAAAAATACCAGCAGCTGGGAATCCCCTTCCCCCTGGAGGGAACGGACAACATGGACGACCGGCGGCTGGAAGAGATGGCAAACAAACTGAACTCATAAATAAACGCAGAAAAGGCTCGGACTCTCCGAGCCTTTTCTTTGTCCGCCTCTTTCCCCCGACAGGGATTTGGGGTATAATAGCTCGAAGGGCGTAGGGGGACCTGTCCCCGTTAGCTGGAAAACGCCCCATCTAATCTGACAATCACCTTTGGGAGTTTACGGATGAAACACATTCTACTCATTGCCACCGGGGGCACCATCGCTTCCCGAAAAACGGACCAGGGCCTGGCCCCTCAGCTCACGCCGGAGGAGCTGTTGAGCTATGTTCCCGATGCCGGCAGCCTGTGCCATATCCACACGGTGCAGCCCATCAATCTGGACAGCACCAACATCCGGCCGGAACACTGGCTTCAGCTTACCCAGCTGATCCAGGACAACTATCACAAATATGACGGCTTTGTCCTCTGCCACGGCACCGACACCCTGGCTTACACCGCTTCCGCCCTTTCCTACCTGATTCAGCACACCAAGAAACCCATTGTGCTCACCGGCGCCCAGCGTTCCATCGACGAGGACACCACCGATGCCAAAACAAACTTGATGGACAGCCTGCGGTATGCCTGTTCCGGGGAAAGCGGCGTGTGCATTGTGTTCGGCAGCCATGTGATTGCCGGCACCCGGGCCAGAAAGTCCCGAACCAAAAGTTACAACGCCTTCACCAGTCTGAATTTCCCGGATCTGGCCTCCGTCCACGACAGCCGGGTGGTTCGGTACATTCCCTGCGGGGAAACAGGGGATCCCGTCTTCTATCACCGGCTGAACACCCGGGTGTTTCTCTTGAAGCTGACCCCCGGCATGGATCCGGCCGCTTTCTCCGCGGCAGGCCAGCTCTGTGACGGACTGATCATCGAGAGCTACGGCATGGGCGGGATTCCCGACCTGTATCTGGAGGAGCTGGACAAGCTCATCCGCCAGGGGAAAACCGTGATCATGGCCACCCAGGTGCCCCAGGAAGGCAGCGACTTGTCCGTGTACCAGGTGGGCCACCTGGTGAAAGAACGGTACCGCCTGCTGGAAACCTACGACATGACCCTGGAATCCACCGTGACAAAGCTTATGTGGGTCCTGGGCCAGACGGAAGACCCGGAGGAAATCCGGCGGCTGTTTACCACCACCGTCAACTACGACCTACTGTTCTAATTTCGTAGAATCCTTCCCATCCAGGGACGTTTTCTATATCGTCTAAAAACCATCTCCATGGAGAGAAAGGAAAAAACCTTATGAAACCCTTTGCCCTGCTGATGCTTGCCCTGCTGCTGGTACTCTCCGGCTGTTCCACCCAATCTCCCTCCTCCTCGGAACTTTCCACACCGGAATCCTCCTTTGTGGAATCTTCCTCCCCGGACACTTCCCAGGAGGAAACCTCTTCCCTTGCCTCTTCCGGCACCGTGGAAATCACCGACACCGACGGGGCCGCCTTGACGGTTCCCCAGGAGCCTCGTGTGGTATCCCTGTACGGTTCCTACGCGGAAGCCTGGCTTCTGGCGGGAGGAGAACTGGTGGGGGTCACTCAGGACGCCGTGGAGGAACGGAACCTGGATCTGCCCGAAGAAACTTCCATTGTGGGCACCGTGAAGGAGCCCAACCCGGAAGAGATCATTGCCCTGGAGCCGGATCTGGTGATCCTCTCCTCCGATATCGCCAACCAGGTGGATTTAAAGGACACCTTGGAAAACGCAGGGCTCACCTGTGCCTATTACCGGGTGGACACCTTTGAAGACTACGCCTTTCTCATGGAACAGTTCTGCAAGGTCACCGGCCGGGAAGATCTGTATGAGGAAAATGTGACCCAGGTGGAGGAGCAGATTCAGCAGGTCAAAACCACCGCCGCTGCTTCGGAGGAACAACCCAACGTGCTGCTGATGCGGGCCTTCTCCACAGGCATCAAGGCCAAAACCGACGACGAGCTGGCCGGGGTGATCCTCAAGGAGCTGGGCGCCCACAACATCGCCGACGACAACCCCTCCATGCTGGAAGACCTGAGCCTGGAAGAAGTCATTGCGGCGGATCCCGATTTCATCTTCGTCACCACCATGGGAGACGAGGAAGCCGCCTTGTCCTATCTGGATTCCCTCATCTCCGAAAATCCTGCCTGGTCGGAACTGACCGCCGTGAAGGAAGATCACTATGTGGTGCTTCCCAAGGATCTGTTCCACTACAAACCCAACAACCGCTGGGGGGAAAGCTATGAATACCTTGGAAAAATCCTCTATCCCAGCCTCTTCCAGTCCTAAGGCGGTTCCCAAGCTGCTTTTGCTGGGAATTCTGCTGGTGGCCGCCGCCCTGCTGGGGGTGGCTGTAGGTTCCACCTCCATCCGGCTGTTTTCCGCCCTGGGGGAGGTCTTTACCGGCGCCGCCTCATCCTCCGACGCCCGGATCCTTCTCCATGTGCGATTGCCCCGGGTCTGCGCGTCCCTGCTTTCCGGATCTGCCCTGGCTGTCAGCGGAATGCTCATCCAGGCGGTGCTGTCCAATCCTCTGGCCTCCCCCAACGTGATCGGTGTCAACGCCGGCGCTGGATTTTTCACCTTCCTGGCACTGGCCCTCTTTCCCGGCCACGCCAGCACTGCACCTCTGGGGGCCTTCCTGGGAGCTTTGCTTGCCACTCTCATCGTCTACGCCGTGGCTGCCGGAGCCGGAGCGGGAAAATTGACCATCATCCTGGCCGGGGTGGCGGTGAGCAGCATTTTCACCGCCGGCATTAACACCATTAAAAATTTCTTTCCGGAAACCCTCTATAACGGCAGCACCTTTTTGATCGGGGGATTTTCCGGGGTGGCTTTTTCCGACCTGACCCCCGCCTGGATGATGATCCTCCCGGCTCTGGCGCTGTCCTTTTTCCTGGCCCGGCCCATTGACGTCCTCTGCCTGGGAGAGGAAACCGCCCACAGCCTGGGGCTTGCCGTGGGCCCCACCCGCTTTGTGCTGATCCTCCTGGCCTGCGTTTTGGCCGGATGCGCCGTGAGCTTTTCCGGGTTGGTGAGCTTTGTGGGCCTTTTGGTGCCCCATATCGTCCGGCGGCTGTTCGGCCAGGGACGTCATCGGGTGCTGATCCCCGCGGCCGCACTGCTGGGAGCCAGTTTCGTCACCCTCTGCGACCTTTTGAGCCGTGTTCTCTTTGCCCCTTACGAAATTCCCGTGGGGATCCTGCTTTCCTTTTTGGGCGGGCCCTTCTTCCTGTTCCTCATTGTAAAACAGCGCCGGCACCATCCTCGGGGCCCTGGCTGGATGCCCCGGCTGTTTCGGAAGGCCGGTTCTTCCCGGGGAAAGGAGGGGTCCCATGATTGAGCTGCGGCAGGTCACCGGGGGATATCCGGGAAACCCGGTTCTCCGGCAGGTGGACCTGACTCTGGAGGAGGGGGAAATCACCTCCCTCATCGGCCCCAACGGCTGCGGGAAAACTACCCTCCTGCGAGCCGCCTGCGGGCTGCTGCCCCTGATGGGAGGGGACGTGCTGTACCGGGGGAAAAACCTCCGCCAGTACGGCCGGAAAGAATTTGCCCGGCTTGTCTCCATCCTGCCCCAGACCCGGGACGTTCCCTCCATTCGAGCCGAACAGCTGGTAGCCCACGGACGGTATCCCCATCTGAGCTTCGGCAGGGATCTAACCCGGGCAGACCGGGAAAAAATCCACTGGGCCATGGAGCAGACCGGCACCCTGGCCCTGAGAGGCAAGGAGCTTTCCCAGCTGTCGGGAGGAGAACGGCAGCGGGTCTACCTGGCCATGACTCTCTGCCAGGACACGGACATCCTCTTTCTGGACGAGCCCACCACCTATCTGGACATCGGCCAGAAATACGAAATGCTGGAGCTGGTGTGCCAGGTGAACCGCCTGGGAAAAACGGTGATCATGGTGCTCCACGATCTGCCTCTGGCCTTCTCTTACAGCCACCGGGTGGTGGTGCTGGAGGGGGGCAAAGTGGCCATGGAGGGGAAAGCCCAGCAGGTCTTTGACAGCGGGGTTCCCGCCCGGGTCTTCGGAGTCCGGTCTCAGATGCTTTGTGTGGAAGGCAGAAAGGAGTACCTGTTTTTCCAGGACACCGCTGCTGACTCTCCCTCCCTCTAAAACAAGAACAAAAAAAGGCGCCTTCCCTGGGAATCCTTCCCGGGAAAGACGCCTTTTCTGTTTTTTCAATTGCTCAGGACACGTCCCGATAGGCAAAATAATCGCTTTTCAACGCGTCAAAGGAGGCCTGCTCCCGCTCGTTGACCTGGGCGGAAATCTCCTCCAGCTCCGAGGTCATCTCCCCTGTATACTGGTCGCTGAAGTAGGTTACCCCATCGTACCAGGCGCCGTTGGGGAACATGACCACCCCGCCCCCTTCTCCGAAGATGTCGTCCCCGGCGTAGTACCGGCCATCGGTGTCCAAGGAGAACAGGTTGACCAGGGTGGGAACCAGGTCTGCCACCGACACATATTTGTCCACCTTCTGGGCGGTCAAGTCTTGGGAATAGAGGAAACAGGGGGTCCGGTACAGTTCAGGATCCCCCTCTTCCACTCCTTTCAGCTGGTTGAGGAATTCCTTGTCGCTCATATACTTCCCATAGTGGTCCGTGTAAAACACCAGCACCGTATCCTGCAGCCGGCCTTCTTCTTCCAGACGGTCCACCAGCTCCCCGACAAATTGATCGGTCTCCATGGCGTGGGCCACAGCCAAGGTGTATTCCTCCATGTTGGTGGCACTTCCGGTGATCCCCGAAGCTGCCACCGCTTGTTGGGCGGCTTCCAGGTGGGGATCGGAAATATTGGAAAGGGCCTCGGTGTAGGGACCGTGACCGGAATAGGTGATGATGTAGCTGAAAAAGTTCCCCTCTGGGGCAATCTGATCGTATCCCCGGATCAGCTGGCTGTCCAACATGTAGTCGTCCATACCCAGGTCCGTGTAGTCGTGATAGGCCTCAAACCCCAGATTTTCGTGGACGCTGCCACGGCTGTAGATAGAGGGGCTGGCCGAGTGGAAGGAATTCACCTCATACCCCTCCTGGGCAAACAGGTGCGCCAGGGACAGGGGGAATTCGTTGGTGGAATAGGCGCTGCTGGAAAGGCCCGTGGGGGCGGGCAGCAGGCCGGTCTGGGAAATGAACTCCGTGTTGAAGGTGCCCGCAGACAAAAACAGAGGGGTGTAGTGATGGACGAAATCCACGCTTTCCTGCTCCAGGCCGTACAGGTTGGGCATGTACTCCGGAGTCAGCAGCCAGGTGTCGATGGACTCCAGCATGACCATGATCAGGTTTTTCCCTTTCAGTGCGCCGGTGAGCTGGTTTTCCACGCCGGTCTCCTGAGAGCGTGTTTCGAAGTATTCGTCCAGCCGGTCCAGGCTGAGCACGTCCCCTTCCAGTCCGAAGGACACCAGAAAATCCCGCACCGTGTACTGGTACAGGCCCGTCATCATCAGATTCCGGTTGGAATCGGTAAATTCCTTGTAGGACTGCTTCTCATTCTTGGGATCATAAGCGTTGCCCCACCACATGGTGTCTTCCTTGGGCATCAGGGAGTTGTGCAGGGAAAAGATCCCCCCTATGGCGGCCACGGCCACCACCAGAGCGCCTACCCGCAGAGGCCAGCGCCGCTTGCCTGGCTTATGGGAAGGCACCAGGAAAATTCCCAGGGCCATTACCAAAAGGGCCAGCAAAATGCCCCCCACCAGTCCCAGGGGAATCTGGAAATAGGTCAAGCTGAAAAACCGCGCCCCATCCCCGGCAAAATTGGTGTCCGAAAAGCTGAAAAACTCCCCGAAAATGTGGTACATCACCCCGTGAACCAAGGTGAGCAGAGAGAAAAATACCCCCAGCACTCCCATGGAAATCCGCCGTGCCAAGGGAGGCAACAGGGCAGTCAAAGCGGTCCAGAAGCAGGACCAGGCGCCGGTAAATACCAGCGCCCGCCAATCCAGAAACCGGGTACTCCCCGCAGAACGGAACACGTACCGCAGGGCTGCGTCCAACAAGCACAAACTGAAAAAGCAAAGAGGCAGGCTGGCCCAGGAGAAGCGGGACCGGAAGCCCTGTACTTTGCTCTCTGTCTCAGACATGGGATCCCTTCTTTAAACACATAAACTCATCGCAGGTTAAATCTTTGTAAAATATAACATAGTTTTCTCCAATCCGCAAGGCGATTTCTGTTTTTCATTCCGCATGGTCTGTGCTATAATAGCCAAAAACCGCCCGGCATCCCGGGCTTTCTGGAAAGGTGTGGATCAACCCATGAAAAAAATACGTTCTGTGGGATTTTTAGGGTTTGGCAACATGGCCCAGGCCATGGCCAAGGGATTTGTGGAACAGGGCGCCCTGGAAGGAAACCAAATCTTCGCCTGCGCCCGGCGCTGGGAGCGGCTGTGCGACAACACCCGGACTCTGGGTGCCGTCCCCTGCCGGGACGGGGCGGAAGTGGCCCGGAACGCGGACCTGCTGGTGGTGGCAGTGAAGCCTTACCTGGTGGAGGAGGTGCTGGCTCCCCTGGGGGATCTGCTGAAAGGGAAACTCCTGCTCTCCGTGGCGGCAGGCTGGTCTTTTCAGCGGTTTGAGGAAATTCTGCCCGCCGGTGTCCACCACTTGAGCACCATGCCCAACACCCCCGTCTCCGTAGGGGAAGGGGTGATCCTCCTGGAACAGGAGCATTCCCTGGATCCGGAAGAATATGTCCAGGTGAAAGAACTTCTCTCCTCTTTGGGCATGGTGGAAGACGTGACCCCCAGCCAAATGGGCATCGGGGGAACCATCAGCGGCTGCGGCCCCGCCTGGGCTGCCATGTTCCTGGAAGCCCTGGGAGACGCCGGGGTCATGCACGGGCTGCCTCGGGAACTTTCCTACCGGCTGGCTGCCCAGATGCTCCTGGGCACCGCCAAACTGCATCTGGTTACGGGAGAGCATCCCGGTGCCATGAAGGACGCGGTGTGCTCCCCCGGCGGCACCACCATCCAGGGAGTGGCCGAGCTGGAACGGCAGGGATTCCGGGGCAGCGTGATCTCCGCCGTGGACGCGGTTCAGCGGAAAGGAAAATAATCTTCTCCTCGGGTTACTGTGGATAGAGCCCCAGATTCCTGGTAATTTTCTCTATTTTTTCTCAGTTTTTTCAAAAAAATAGGTGCTTTTTTGGAAAAGAATTGGTATAATAGCGTTATAACTTTTCCCCGCACCTTTGTGCGGCTGGGGATCACTGAGGTGACTGTCTATGCTGAAAAATTGGATACGCCCGGAACGGCCTTCGGGAGACGAACAAAAACAGCGTTTGAAGGCTGCTCAGGAAAAACTGGAAATCCAGCAGATGAAATTGAAAGAGAAAAAGCTGCCGGTGCTGGTGCTCATTGAGGGGTGGGGCGCCGCCGGAAAGGGCAGCTCCATCGGCCAAATCATCCGCAATATCGATCCCCGGTTTTTTAAGGTCTTCTCCATGCCCGACACCCCCACCGAGGAGGAAAGCCGCAAGCCTTTCCTATACCGGTTCTTTGAGAAAATCCCCGAGGCCGGCAAGTTTACCTTCCTGGATTCCGGCTGGATGAATCAGATCATGAAGGAACGCCTGAGCGGAGAGCTGGACGACAAAGCCTACTCCCAGCGGGTGGAAAGTGTCAAACACTTTGAGCGCCAGCTGACGGACAACGGGTATCTGGTGCTGAAGTTCTTCTTCCACATCAGCAAAAAGGAACAGGAAAACCGCATCGACCGGCTGCTGGCTGAAAAAGATACCGCCTGGCGGGTCAGCAAGGGCGATATCTGGCAAAACCGCCATTACGACCAATGCCTGGAAGCCTTTGACCGGTATCTGGACGACACCAACACCCCCAGCGCTCCCTGGTACATTGTGGACTCCAAAAACAAAAAGTTCGCGGAACTCCAGGTGTTGGAGACCCTCTGCATGGGCATTGAGACCGCCCTGCACAACGACAGCCTGGCTGTGCCTCTGCTGCAGAACGTGTTCCCCCTGGTAAAAATGCCCAAACTTAAGGATGTGCCCTTGGACCAGACCATCTCCGATGCCGACTATAAAGTCCAGCTGCGCCTGCTTCAGGAAAAGCTGGGCAAGCTTCACAACCGGCTGTATCGGAAACGGGTCCCCGTGGTGATCGTCTACGAAGGCTGGGACGCCGCCGGCAAGGGCGGCAACATCAAGCGGCTCACCGGCGCCCTGGATCCCCGGGGCTTTGAGGTGCATCCCATTGCCAGCCCGGAACCCAAGGAAAAAGCCCGCCATTACCTGTGGCGGTTCTGGACCCGTCTGCCTAAAACAGGCCACATTGCCATCTTTGACCGGAGCTGGTACGGCCGGGTCATGGTGGAACGTCTGGAAGGGTTCTGCTCGGAAAATGACTGGCAGCGGGCCTATTATGAAATGAACGAGTTCGAACAGGAACTCCACAACTGGGGCGCTGTGATCCTGAAATTCTGGGTCCACATCGACAAGGATACCCAGCTGGCCCGTTTTACCGACCGTCAGAACACTCCCTCCAAACAGTGGAAAATTACCGATGAGGATTGGCGGAACCGGGAGAAATGGGACGACTACGAAAACGCCATCGACGAGATGCTCCAGAAAACCAGCACCACCTATGCCCCCTGGCATATTCTGGAGTCCGTGGACAAGAAGTATGCCCGAATCAAGGCCTTGAAGATCGTCATCGATGCCCTGGAAAAGGCCCTGTAATCATTGAAAGACGGCGAACCGTCTCCCCTATCCTTTGTATCATACCGGCGCCTTGGAAGCCAACCTGCTTTCCAGGCGCCGGTTTTTCTTGCCCTGGTGTGCTTTTCCGCTCACACCTTTTTTAGAAAATCCCCCATCCCTAGGACAGGAAAAGAGAAAAAGGCTGGCTGTTGGCAGTCTTCCCCTGGCGCCTTGGAAGCCAACCTGCTTTCCCGGGCGCCGGTTTTTCTTGCCCTGGTGTGTTTTTCCGCTCACACCTTTTTTGGAAAATCCTCCTTTTCCCCGTTGACAATGGAAAAAAGTGTGCTATACTAAGGAAGAAATAAATGGCATATGCCAGAAATGGAGGTGGGAACATGCCAAGACCTTGTAAACGCCGACGGGTGTGCGCCCTGCCCGGATGCCGCCGCTTTGGCAGCCTGGAAGATTCCTCTTGTCCCCGGGAACCTTTGGTCATGACCGTAGACGAATTCGAAACTATCCGTCTGCTGGACCTGGTGGGCTTGACCCAGGAAGAAGCTGCCCGGCAGATGGGTGTCGCCCGAGCCACCGTCCAGGTGATCTACAACAACGCCCGCAAGAAACTGGCCCTTTGCTTGACCCAGGGCCGGGAATTGCAGATTCAGGGGGGCCAGTTCGAAGTCTGCCCCGGTCCCGATTCCGGAACGGCCTGTCCCCACTGTCCCCATCAGAATCAGCATCAAAGGAGTGGATTTTCCATGAAAATTGCAGTTACTTATGAAAACGGCCAGGTATTCCAGCATTTTGGCCATACGGCACAGTTTAAGATTTACGAAGCCCAAGAGGGCAAGGTGGTTTCCTCCCAGGTGGTGGATACCAACGGCAGCGGCCACGGAGCCCTGGCAGGCTTCCTCCGGGAGCAGGGAGTGGATACTCTCATCTGTGGAGGCATTGGCGGCGGCGCCCGTACGGCTCTGGCTCAGGCTGGGATTCAGCTCTTCGGCGGTGTCTCTGGCAGTGCTGATCAAGCGGTGGAGGACTTGCTGGCCGGCAAGCTTCAGTTCCAGCCGGACATTCTGTGCAACCATCACGGCCAAGGTCATTCCTGCGGCGAAGGCGGCCATTCCTGTGGAGAAGGCCACGGACATACCTGCGGCCACGGCTGCTGAGGCCTGACAAAACAAGAAAAGGGAGACCGGGAAGGTCTCCTTTTTTTGCACCCTTTCCCCCTCTTGACATTTTTCCCGGCTGTGTTATGCTGGAGGAAACTTGTCATCCCGAGAAAGGGGATTTCTCTATGAAACTCACTGTACTGGGCAGCTGCTCCGGCACCGAGCCCATGCCCGGCCGTCACCAGACTTCGGTGGCCGTGGAAATTGGCGATCAGCTGTATTTTATCGATGCGGGAGAAAACTGCGCTTACGCTTCCTATCTGCTGGGCATCGACCAGCAGAAAACCGCTGCTATTTTTATCACCCACACCCACATGGATCATGTAGGAGGTCTGCCCCATCTTCTGTGGAATTTTCGGAAGCTATGCACCCTTTCTCCGGAGCATCAGGCGCGGATGGAGGGGAAGACCATCCAGGTTCACCTGCCGGACTTGGCCGTTTACGCAGGGGTCAAGGCCATGCTTCTGGCCAGCGAAGGCCACTACGAAACTGTATTTCGTCTGGAACCCCATCTGCTCCGGGATGGGCGAGCTTATCACCAGGATGGCGTTTCCCTTCTGGCATTTCACAACTGTCATCTAGGTCAGCCGGAACCTGGCGCCCCCTGGCTCAGTTATTCCTTCCTGCTGGAGGCGGAGGGAAAGAAAGTGCTGTTTTCCGGGGATTTCCGAGACTTTTCCGAGCTGCTCCCCCATCTGGACGGGGCGGATCTGGTCTTCCTGGAGACGGGCCATCACCGGGCGGCTTCCCTTTGCCAGGAGCTCAAGGACTCGGGCGCTCAGGTGGGGAAGGTGGTCTTCTACCATCACGGCTTGGAGATCCTTCACGATTTTTCAGGAGAACTGGCAGCTGCCAAAGGGATTTTAGGGGACCAAGTGGAATTCTCCGATGACGGGTCTGTGTATGAGCTTTAAAAGAAACTACCATAAAAAAAGGAGGCCGCCCCAGAGGACGGTCTCCTTCTTTCTTGAAAGAAAGAAGCAAAGAACTTTTACTTCGCGTGGTCGCTCGGTTCCCTCACTTTTTCGGCGATCCGTGGCAGTCTTCCGTCCGCGCTTGAAAGCAGACTTTTTCTTGCCAAAGACGCAAAGAACTTTTACTTCGCGTGGTCGCTCGGTTCCCTCGCTTTTTCGGCGATCCGTGGCAGTCTTCCGTCCGCGCTTGGAAGCAGACTTTTTCTTGCCAAAAACGCAAGGTACTTTCTCTTCCCGTGGTCCCTCGGTTCCCTCACTTTTTTAGTGATCCATGGCAGCCTTCCGTCCGCGCTTGGAAACGGATTCTTTCCTGCGGTTTATACCTGTACTTTTCCAGCCAAGATGTTTTTGTAGTCTTCCAGGTTCTGCTCCAGCAGCGTGGGAGTATCCAAGCCGTAGGGACACTTGCTCTTGCACTGGCCGCAGTGGAGGCAATCCTCGATCTTCATCATCATGGCCTGGCTCTCCGGAGTCAGCCAATTGGCAGAGGGAGACCGGCGAATCAGCTGGCTCATCCGGGCGCACTGGTTGATGGTGATCCCCACCGGGCAAGGCATGCAATAGCCGCAGGCACGGCAGAAATTGCCGATAAGTTCCTTCCGGTCCTTCTCGATCACCGCCTGAATCTCCGGATCCTCCATGGTGGGAGGATTGTCGATATAGGAAATGAACTCGTCCAGCTCCTCCTCCTTCTGCACGCCCCAAATGGGCAGGGCGTTGTCAAACTTGGCCTGCCAGGCATAGGCCGCGGCGGAATTGGTGATCAGCCCACCGGAGAGGCCTTTCATGGAGATGAAGCCCACGTTGTTTTCCTTGCACAGATTCACCAGGGCGATGTCCCGGTCTGTAGCCAGATAGCAGAAGGGGAACTGCAACGTGTCGTAAAGGCCGGAAGCTGCCGCCTCCTCCGCCACATTCAGGCGGTGATTGGTGATGCCGATAAACCGGATTTTCCCCTGGGCCTTGGCTTCCTCCATGGCTTCATACAGTCCGGTGCCGTCCCCGGGTTTGGGACAGAAGGCCGGATTGTGGAACTGATACACGTCGATGTAGTCGGTCTTCAGCAGCCGCAGGCTGGTTTCCAGATCCTTCCAAAATCCCTCCACCGTGGTAGAAGGGGTCTTAGTGGCGATGTAAAGCTTCTCCCGCACGTCGGACAGGGCCAGGCCCATTTTTTCCTCACTGTCGCTGTACGAGCGGGCGGTGTCAAAATAGGTGATCCCCGCGTCAAAAGCTTTTCGCAGCAGCTTTCCCGCGTAGTCCGCGCTGACCCGCTGAATGGGCAGCGCTCCAAATCCGTTTTTGTTGACGGTGATCCCTGTTCTTCCCAATGTGACTTGTTGCATACTCCTCCGTCCTTTCCCGGTCCCTTTTCCACTAAAAGGGTATTTTTTGTTATTCTAGCACATAAAGTTCCCTTTAAGTCAAGTGGTTTTTCCCTAAAACTTCCCTCCATGCCCGTTCTCTTCCGGGTGCTGTCAGAAAAGTCCTCCCTTTTCAGCGTCTGTTCCGGGAGAAATCAAAAGAGCCGCCCGATGTCTCAGGCGGCTTTTTTCCTTATTCGTCTTGTTCCTCCCGAAGCTTTTGCCGGATTTCTTCCAAGGAAATAGGGCTGTACCCAATCCGCTCCACCGACACGCACACGCTGTGGGAGCTTACGTCCCGATAGGAGGGGTTCCCGTGAACATGGCCGTACAGGTTGGCGTAGGGCATATTCCGGTTCATGTAAAGGGGCTCGTGGGACAGCAGGAAAAACCCTTCGCACAGCAAAGGCCAGGGCACGGCCTCCTGGAATCCCAACTGCCGCCATTCCTCCGGGGAACGGTGCCTGTCATGGTTTCCCAGCACCAACACCTTTTTCCCCGGCAAAAGGGAAAGGACTTCCCGGTCCTTCTCAGGCCCCCAGGCGGAAAAGTCCCCCAGGTGGAACACCGTGTCCTCAGGGCCCACCCGCTGGGTCCACCGGCGGATCAACTCCCGGCCCATTTCCTC
>UQQZ01000028.1 GCA_900543305.1 uncultured Oscillospiraceae bacterium | reverse complement strand
GGTAGCGAGTTCGAGCCTCGTCTTCCGCTCCAGGATTGGAAAAGACGCTTCCCTTTATCATCCATAAAGAGAGCGTCTTTTCTTCGAAATGGTGACATAGCCAAGCGGTAAGGCGTGGGTCTGCAAAACCCTGATTCCCCGGTTCAAATCCGGGTGTCACCTCCAAAAAAGTTCCGGTTGATTTCAACCGGAATTTTTTTCTTGCTTTTTTTCTCTCACCCTGTATAATGAAGATACCATTGGGGAGAGGAGTGTTACTTATGCATCGAAAAGAAGACCTGCTTCGGGATATTACGTCCTTGGGAATTCATCCGGAAGGAACCATCTTGATTCATTCTTCCATGAAAGCGATTGGCCCTGTGGAAGATGGCGCGGACACAGTTCTGGATGCGTGGATGGAGTACATGAAAGATGGCCTGTTGATTTTCCCTACTCACACTTGGAACAAGATTGGCAAGGAAACAAATGTATTTGATTCCCGCATTCAGCCTTCCTGTGTGGGAATTCTCTCGGAGTTGTTTCGACAGCGTCCGGGCGTTGTGCGATCCCTCCATCCTACGCACTCTGTGGCAGCCTATGGCGAAGATGCCGAAACGTATGTGTCTGGCGAAGAAAAAATGGACTCCCCGCTGCCCAGAGCGGGCTGTTGGGGAAAATTGCTGGATCGGGATGCAGATATTCTCTTTTTGGGATGCACCCTGCGATCTAACACGTTTATCCACGGAGTAGAAGAATGGAACCAGGTTCCGGACCGGGTCAGCACCTGGACTACACCCATGACTCTGATAGGCCGGGATGGGGAAAAATACCATGTGGATATGCACCGCCACCACTGTGAAGCACGAGACGATGTCTCCGAAAATTATGGAAAACTGGAAGAGCCTTTCCGTCGCCTGGGTGCTATCCGCTACGGAAAATTTGGAGATGCCCTCTGTATTCTGGGAAATGCTCGAAAAATGAACGGGATCGCCTCCCAGCTACTGCAAAAAGAACCGAATCTTTTTCTCAGCGAGGAAGCGATCCCAGGAGATTGGTATTAAGTTTTAAAGGGAATCTGCCAATTCGGTAGCGTACCGGACTGAAGCCATGGCATCCTTTCCGTAGAAATCCGCTCCGATGCTGTCTGCATATTCCTGAGTCAACACAGCGCCTCCTACCATGATCTTACAGGCGGGAAGTGCTTGCCGCAAAAGTTGAATGGTATCTTTCATGTGAACCACTGTAGTTGTCATCAAGGCGCTGAGGCCAACGAGCCCGGCGCCTTCTTTTTGCGCCGTTTCCAATACCGTTTCCGGCGGTACATCTTTGCCCAGATCGATCACTCGAAAACCGTAATTTTCAAGGAGTACCTTCACAATATTCTTACCAATATCGTGTACATCGCCCTTCACTGTGGCAATTACGATGGTCAAACGGCTTCGCTTTGTGTTCTCTTCTCCACCCTGTAAATGGGATTTGATCACCTCAAACGCCGCTTTGGCTGCATCGGCACTCATGAGAAGCTGCGGCAAGAACAAAGTTTTCTTCTCAAACCGATCCCCCACGGCATCCAGTGCAGGCACAATTTCTTCATTGATCAGTTCCAGCCCTGTTCTAGTGGAAAGGGCCGCTTCCGCTGCTTGGTGGGCAGCATCCTTCAAACCTTTTTCGATGGCTTCCCTGAGTGAAAACGTTTCTTGTGATTTCACAGAATGAGAAGACGCTGTTGGATCCTGACCGTATGCAGCAATATATTCCATACAATTCTCGTCCCACCCAGCCAACGCGCAATAGGAACGATAGGTACGCATCATCTGCTCCGACTTTGGATTCATAATGGCAGCATCCAGTCCTCGTTCCAGAGCCATCAGGAAAAAGGCAGAGGTGATGTTTTCCCGTTGAGGAAGTCCAAAAGACACATTAGATACGCCCAAAGAGGTTTTTACCCCTAACTCCTTTTGAACCCGTTCTAGAGCCTCCAGAGTAACAACAGCCGCATCCTGCCCCGCACTGACTGCCATCGTCAGCGGATCAATGATAATATCCCGACGGGATATTCCATATCTTTGGGCCGTCTCCACGATTTTCCGTGCTGCTTGGAATCTCCCTTGGGCTGTTTCGGGGATTCCTTCTTCGGTAATGGTTAAACCGATCACCACTCCGCCATATTTCTTCACCAGAGGAAAAATTGCCTCCATGGAGGCAGTCTTTGCCGTTACAGAGTTGACCAGTGGTTTTCCGTTATAAAGCCGCATGGCCCGTTCCATAGTGACCGGATCGGAAGTATCGATCTGAAGGGGAAGAGGAGAAACTGATTGCAACTCCTGAATCGCCTCGCACATGAGCGCAGGTTCATCAATTTCAGGCAATCCCACATTGACGTCCAGCACGTGGGCTCCCGCATCCTGCTGGGCGATTCCTTCCCGCAAGAGATAGGGAATATCGTGGTCCCTAAGGGCCTGTTTGAATTTGGGTTTTCCCGTGGGATTGATCCGTTCCCCAATTAAAATCGGGCGGTTTCCAAATTCCACCCACTGGATTCCAGAGGTAATCACAGTATGTTCCACCTGAGGCAAAGGTTGACAAGGAAGGGCTGCACAGGCCTCCACCGTTTTCCGGATATGCTCCGGTGTTGTGCCACAACAACCGCCTACAACCCATGCACCATGTTGTACGATCTCACTCATCCAGCGAGCAAATTCTTCCGGTCCAACGTCGTAACAGGTTTTCCCGTCTCGCTCCACGGGAAGTCCGGCATTGGGATTAACTACCAGTGGGAGTCCTGTATAGGTGCGCAATTTGGATAGTAGCCCAGCCATCTGTTGGGGTCCCAATCCGCAATTGAGACCAATTGCATCTGCGCCCAATCCTTCCAGGACAGCAGCCGCAACCATCAGGTCACCACCGGTCAACAGCTTACCATCTTCGTCAAAGGTCATGGTCACGAACACCGGCAGCGAACAGGTTTCTTTCACAGCCAATAAGGCAGCTTTTGTTTCATAGATATCGCTCATGGTCTCGATGAGAACCGCATCAGCTCCTGCGTCCACACCTGCCTGTACCATCTCCTGAAATACGGAAACAGCATCCTCAAACTCCAATTCTCCCAGGGGACGCAGCAGCTTGCCCGTGGGACCCAGATCTAAAAATACAGCTCCACTTTCCTGTGCGGCCTCCTGTGCAATCTGTACTCCTAAAGAAACCACCTCGTGTACCGAATGGCCCGTTCCTTCCAATTTAAACCTGTTGGCTCCAAAGGTATTCGCCTTCAAAAAATGGGCTCCTGCCTTTAAATAGTTCCGATGAATTTGGCAGATTTCTTCTCTATGGGTTAGATTCCACAGCTCAGGCAATTCTCCAGGCTGTAAACCTAAAGCTTGCAGTGTGGTCCCCATAGCCCCATCAAAAAATAGCACCTGTTTTCCCAAAAGATCCAATAAGTTTTTCATTTTCTTCCCTTTTCCTCTCTGCAACATGGGGATTCCTTTTTCTCTGCCTTCCGAAAGGGACATTGTTCCATGGAACAAGTCATACATTTGCCCACATGGCACAAGGAAGGGTCAGGGGAAAGGCCCACAATGGCGGTTATGGACTTCATGGGCAACATTAAACAGCTATCCGTCAAAGTTACCCCGATTTCTTTGGAAATTCTCAAAGCATCGAAGAAGAACTGTTGACTAGTCAAAGAAAAATCCCCGTATCCCGGGCTATAACGAGGACGGAGATAAAGCCCTCGTTTTTCTGCGTAACGCTCCAATTCTTCCTGAGCAGAATCTGCGCATTCTTCCGTATATGCGGCAGCACATGCCTGCAATACTGGCACCATTGGCATCTCCATCAATTCATACCGCCTGATCAATGTATCCACCCCAGGTCCCAGGGTAAACGCAAATAGAAACGCTTCCTCACATCCTCTTAAATGAGACGCCAATGTCTCACTAGGAAGAAAAGTCCCTCCTACAGTGACCCCTTTCTCTTTCACCAGCAAAGGAAACCGCTTGGCAATATGCTTTGGGTTCGCCGCGGATAGGATTTCCTTTTCTGCTCGAAGAATCATTTCCTGTAGCTGAGGATCTTCTCCATGGACTCCCAAGTAGCGAAGAATTTCCCGAATGTCCATAATCTTCACCTTCAACGCAAGATGTGACTGAGATTTTCCATGATCTTCCCAGCAGTTTTGGGGCGATTCATGGTATAGAGATGAATATATTTGACTCCATTGGCGATCAGGTCGATAATCTGCTCGGTAGCGTAGGCAATACCCGCCTGTTCCATGGCCTGAGGGTCATCGGAGAACTTGTCTGCAATGGCTTTAAATCGGGTAGGCAAAACGGTTCCCGACAACTCGCAGCTTCGCTTGATCTGCTTACTGTTGATAACAGGCATAATGCCGGGAATCACCGGTACATGGATCCCTGCTGCCAAAATACGATACAGGAAATTGTAGTAGATATTGTTGTCAAAAAACATCTGGGTCGTGAGAAAATCACAGCCTGCATCCACTTTTTCTTTTAAGTAGGCTATGTCATCCTCCTTGTGCTCACACTCTACATGGCCTTCTGGATAGCATGCAGCCCCAATGCAAAAGTCACCCTGGCTTTTGATATCTCGGATTAGATCAATGGCATAAGTATAAGGTCCCGGAACAAAATCCTTGGGTCGATCTCCCCGCAAAGCCAGAATATTTTCAATACCCCGTTCTTTCATTTCTTCCAACCCCTGGCGAATTTCCTCCCGTGTGGAATCACAACAGGTGAGATGAGCCAGAGCCGGCGTGTGATGGGTATTTTGTATATAGGAAGCAACATCCACCGTTTTTTTAGAGGTACTTCCTCCAGCGCCATATGTCACACTGATAAAATCCACTCCCAATGCCTGGATTGCGTCTACCGTCTGGAAAATCCCAGGAAAATCCGTGTCTTTTTTGGGAGGGAATATCTCGCAGGAAAAGGTCACCTTCTTCTGCGGTTGATTGAGCAATTCTTTAATTTTCATGGAAGATCACGCCTTTCTGAAAGCCCAGTTCAGCCGGAAAACTTCTGCCAAACCGGTCCCCATGCTGCCATTTTATTTTATTCGTTATTGTACCATGACCCATTTAAATTGAAAAGGGAATAGAGGAAAAAGTTTCTGCATATGCCTGGACGTAGGGGGGATTCTTATGAAAAAAAGCCGCATCAAAGAAAAGATCGTCTTCTGGGTTCTATTTTGCACTTCTCTGGCTTTTTTTGGAATCCAGACCATGGAAGCTTTTGGAATTGTCGCCTTTCATGCGGATTTTTTCGAGAAGAAAACTACCATCATCATTGATGCGGGGCATGGTGGAGAAGACGGGGGAGCGGTTGGAATCGATGGGCTGGTGGAAAAGGACATTAATCTGGCCATTGCTCTAAACTTGGCAGAAGCATTGAAAGCCAATCAGTTTCCTGTCATCTTGGTTCGGGATGGAGATTATTCCGTAGGAGATCCCTCTCTTTCCACAGTGGCAGAAAGGAAGCGGTCCGATACCAAACGACGTGCGCAGCTGGTGGAAGAAACAGGAGAGTGTCTTTTGATCAGCATCCATCAAAACTTCTTCGGCGAAAGCCAATACAGTGGGGCCCAAATGTTTTATTCGGGAAATAATGAGGAAAGTTCCACTCTGGCAGAATGCATTCGTCAAAGCATTGTGGGTTCCCTACAGCCCGAAAATACCAGGCAAAACAAAGAAGCAGGGGAGGAAATCTATCTGCTCAATCACGTTTCCGTACCTGCTGTGCTGGTGGAATGCGGCTTTCTCTCTAACCCGGAGGAAGCACGATCTCTCAGTCAACCACAATATCAAAAAGACATGGCAGCTGCCATCTACAATGGAATCGTGGATTATTTAGAACAAAAACAGAACACCGCTCAATCTGCTCCGTGAAAAGCTTTTGCTAACCGTCCATTTATGGTATAATAAAAGAAACCATCAAAGAGACAGGGGAGAATTGTACCATGGCTTCCAAAAGCAAATGGATCTATCAATGCAGCCAATGCGGGTTTGAGTCCTCAAAATGGACTGGAAAATGCCCCAGTTGCGGGGAATGGAATACCATGGAAGAGGTATTGAAAGAATCCAGTTCCCCCACTAAAAACAGCAGCACCTCCCATAGGGCCCCGTCCCGGCCTACGCCCATCAACGAAATCAGTACCCAGGAGGAATTCCGGTACCACACCGGCCTCTCAGAACTGGATCGTGTCTTGGGTGGGGGAATCGTCAAGGGATCTCTGATTCTGATCAGCGGTGATCCCGGTATTGGCAAGTCCACCATGCTTTTACAGATCTGTGAATACCTTGGGCAAACACTCCGAGTCCTTTATGTTTCAGGCGAAGAATCCGCACGGCAAATCAAGCTGCGCGCTGCCCGGCTGGGTGTACAAAGTTCCAATTTGTTGATCCTCACTGAAACCGATATCCAATATGTCCTGGAAGAGATCCGCTCTGAACAGCCAGATTTGGTCATGATCGATTCCATCCAAACGATGAATCACACGGATTTGAATTCCTCTCCAGGAAGCATTACCCAAGTGCGGGAATGTACCAATGCGCTGATGCGCTGCGCAAAATCCTTGGACATTCCCATTCTAGTAGTGGGTCATGTGAACAAAGATGGCGCCATAGCAGGCCCCAAAGTTCTGGAACATATTGTAGATGCGGTGCTCTACTTTGAAGGCGACCGGCAAATGACGTACCGTATCCTTAGAGCTGCCAAAAACCGCTACGGCTCCACCAACGAAATCGGTGTGTTCGATATGGGAGACCACGGCTTGCGACAGGTGGAGAATCCTTCTCAAGCCATGCTCTCCGGAAGGCCGAAGGACGTTTCGGGAACATGTGTTACCGCCGTAATGGAGGGGACAAGGCCAATTTTGGCTGAAATCCAGGGATTGGCAACCACTTCAGGTTACGGAACACCTCGAAGAATGGCAACAGGGTTTGATTATAATAGGATGGCCCTGATCCTTGCCGTACTGGAAAAAAGAGCCGGCTATTATTTTTCCAACTTAGATGCATACATCAATGTGGTGGGCGGACTTCGGCTTTATGAACCTTCCGCCGATTTAGCGGTTGCGCTTTCATTGATTTCCAGTTTAAAGGATACGCCCGTCCGTGAAGACACAGTGGTTTTTGGAGAAATTGGACTGGCTGGAGAACTCCGCAGCGTCAGCCATGGAGAGTTGCGAATTGCAGAAGCGGCTCGGTTGGGATTTACCCGTTGTGTCATGCCGCACCATGGATTGAAAAATATTGTCCTGCCTCAAGGAAGAACAATCCAGGTCATCGGAGCCAAAAATATTCGAGAAGCTTTTGAAGCTGCTATTTGAGTTTCTAGAAGGGAACCTTCTCTAAAAAAGAGGGTTCCTCCAAAAATAGATATAATTATACAAAATGAATATTTTGTATAATTCAGGGGAGGCGTTACCAGAATTATGAGTTTTTCCATCAAGGATGAAATGCCCGAGATTGTCCAGCAATATGCTCTTTATTTACGCAATATCCGAGGATTATCTCTAAAAACCGTAAATGAATACTGTATGGATCTCCGGACTTTTTTTCGCTATCTCAAAGGCCGACAGCTCAACCCCGAGCAACTGGATCAAACTGCGCTATCCGATATTTCCGTCAAGGATATCGATTTGGATTTTATTCGTGGGATCAAGACCATCGATATCTTTGAATTCATGAATTTCGTAGCCGATGAACGTAACAACATGAGTTCTACCCGTCAACGAAAATCCTCTTCCTTAAAATCTTTCTTCAAATACCTTACCGTTCATGAAAAACTGCTTGCGGAAAATCCTACGGAAAATCTGACTCCTCCTAAATCCAAAAAAGCCCTTCCCCATTTTTTGTCGCTCGAACAAAGTATCGAACTTCTCAACGCGGTGGATGGGCCAGATGCAGAACGGGATCGTTGCATTTTAACTCTCTTTTTAAACTGTGGTATGCGTCTTTCTGAGCTGGTGTCCATCAATCTCACCGATGTAATCCACAACAACTCCACATTGAGAATCCTGGGCAAAGGCAATAAAGAGAGAATCGTCTACTTAAATCAGGCCTGTATCGATGCCATTGATGCCTATTTGGCTGTACGTCCCAAAGATGGCGTTATTGACCGGAACGCCCTCTTCCTCAGCAACCGCAAAACTAGGATTAGTCCTAAGACGGTTCAATTTATCGTGAAAAAATATTTGGACAAGATCGGCTTAAGCGGACCAGGGTATTCCGTACACAAGCTTCGGCACACAGCCGCTACACTGATGTATCGATATGGCAATGTAGACATCCGTGTACTCCAAGATATCCTGGGACACGCCAACTTGGGAACTACCGAAATCTATACTCACACTTCCAGCAGCCAAATGGAAGAAGCCATCAATTCCAACCCTCTGGCAAACGTTACCCAGAAAAAAAACAGTGGGAAACCCTCCCCCCATCCCAAGGAAGAATCGTAAACTTCCCTACTTTTGCTAAATAAGTGCTAAATAAGTGGATAAGAAAAAAGAGCGCCAGTTTGGCGCTCTTTTTTTCAGCCAATCATCCTAATTTTGCTTTTGGATGGCAGTCGTTATACACCTGCTTCACATGACTATCCAACAGCTGTACATAAACCTGGGTTGAAGAAATATCTGCATGTCCCATCATCGTTTGAATGTCTTTGACAGATGCTCCATTTTCCAGCAAATGCATGGCAAAGGAATGCCGCAATGTATGGGGCGTTATTTCTTTTGTGATTCCTGCCTCCGTGGCGTACCCTTTCACGATCTTCCAGAACCCTTGTCGTGTTAATCGGCCACCATTCAAGTTGACGAACAAAGCGTTGCCACTTTCCGGACTGGTAATCAACCCTCGCATGCGGTAAATATAGTCGGACACAGCCACCACCGCAGAAGGATAAATGGGAATGGAACGCACTCCCTTGGTCCCTCTACAGTACAACACGCCTGAACGAAGATTCACATCTTTGATATTCAAGTTAATCAATTCAGATGCTCGAATCCCCGTGGCATAAAGCAGTTCCAACATAGCCTTATCCCTACAGCCTTTTGGCTCTGTAATGTCGGGCTGAGACAGCAACAGTTCAATCTCTTCTCCAGAAAGCACCTGGGGCAACTTTTTTTCTGCCTTTTCCAGTTTGATCCCTTTTGCAGGATTGTGATCCAAATCTCCACGGAAAATCAAAAACTTAAAAAAGCAACGGACAGAAGCTAAATTCCGGGAAATTGTGGTAGGAGAACGTTTTAACTGATGCAGATGATCCACATATCCTTGAATATCCTGTTCTTCTGCATCGAGAGGATCAACGTTCACTTGATTCAGGTACTCCAGAAAATACATGGTATCCCGCAAATAAGATTCCCGGGTATTGGCCGAGTTGGCTTTTTGATTTGTCAGATAATCGCTGAACATAGAATAATAATCGCTCACGCCATACATGGTCTGTACCACCCTCTTCTCTTATCACAAAAATATTTCACACACAACTGCCGGCAAACTGCCAAGCACGGATATTCCCGCAGCACAGCTTAAAAATAACAGAAGATCTTGGAAATAGCATCGCAAATCCAAACTTCCTTCACGGGAAGAAAAGCCAGCTTTGGCCAGATTCCGAGAGAAAATCAATGCACGTCCCCCGAACAAAAGCAATAATAATCCTCCAGCCGCAGCAGCCGGTGTATATAGTAACGCAGACTGAGCGAGCCCAATAAGCTCGTCCTTCCACAAAAAGGAAGCAACACCAATTCCCACCGTAACCCCTCGAAAAAACAGGAATGCAGGAACCGCAAATACCCCAAAAGCGGTCATGCCCAGCAGGAATAACACAAGCAGCCCAATCAGCGCGTTAAACAAGAGAGTCGTAAAACAACTGACAAAACCGGAACCCACCACAGGGATCCCCGAGAATTGTAGCGGCAAAACCCAACGGCCTTCAAAAAGTTGACCAAAAAGGGAAACCGACGCACCAGACGCTACACCCAACAATATAAGAAATAACAACAGGTAAAATGCCCTTCGATTCGAAAAACGATCCCAGAAAGAGTCGTCCATTTTGGGAACAGATGGAAAGGGGCGCTTAGTAGCCTTTTTCATAGCGACACATCCTTAAAAATATGGTGGCAGTATCTGCTCTCATACTATGAAAAAGGGGTCTGGTCTATTCATGGGCTTGGGAAAAATGAATAGGCATTTGAATTATTACAGGTAACTTAAGTTCTCAATTGAAACCCTTCCAAATAAAAAGGACCGCCTTTCTCGTATGGAAGAATTATGAAAAAAACGCAATCAACCGAGAAAAATACCTTCAAAATTAAATCCAGAAAATCTCAAAATATGTCAGATAGAAAAAGAAAAAATACCATATATTGAGGAGAAAAACAGAGTCATTTTCCTAGATTTTAAGCCGCTCTACCAGAGAAACTTTTGTACTTTTCCACAACTGTTGTCATGTCCTTCGCGGAAAGCCATTATTTTTCCCTTATGAATATATACTATAATACAAATCCCGCTATTTTGCAAGAGACTTGGCGAATATTTTTTCAGAATTATTTCAACCTGCAAATTTTATGTTTTTAGATTTATGTAAACAAATGTATATACAACTTTTCGCGTTATGTCCTTTACACAAAACCTGGTGAGAATAAAAATACACACGACCTAAATCATGTGTATTCCTCTCCCAAGAGACCGATTAAAATATCACTTTTGCTTTTCGGTTGACGCCCAGAATCCCTCCAATGCATCCACTCAAGAAGACTGCCGCCAACCGCGCCCCACCGCTAATCGTCATACCAATCCCCTGTGCAGACCAGGAAACCAATAAAAGGACGCATACAACCAGCAATCCGCAAGAGGCCCCCAGCAGCGCCCCTTTTTCCTTTGAAAACAAAGCCCCCAGGAGAGACCCCAAAAACACCGCCAAACAAATACCTACCGTCCCTATTCCCTGAATCAAAGCCCCCTGTGGCAAACTTTTCGTTTTTGCAATGATCAGCGATACGACTGCCAATATTCCAGCCCCGCCCGTCATTGCAATCGCCAGGGAAAGCAAAATACCCTTGAGCATCTTCATTAAGGTCTTCCTCCTCTGGAGTTCTTCTTACAAATAGATATGCGCTTTCCCGATCAAATAGACAAAAAAAGAAGAGGTCTTTCAACCTCTTCTTCATGTACCATTTTTTGATTTTCAGCCGCTCAGGAAGAAGCCTTCTCTTCCTCTTGAACTGTATCTACGCTGCCAATTGCCCATCTCTTGACCCGCAGACGAGCTTTATCACTGCCAGTCTCAATAACGATGGAATCAGTCTCTTCTTTTACCGCCACAATGCGACCGCAGATGCCACCGATGGTAGTGATTTCATCTCCCACTTGGGCATTTTTCCGCATTTCCGCTTCCTTCTTTTTCCGTTTGCTCTGGGGCCGGAAAAAGATGAAATACAAGGCCACAATAAAAACAGCATAGACCAACAGCATCAATACCATGGACATGCCGCCCTGGCCAGAAGAAGTCGCGTCAAGAGTCATCAAATGATTCATTTTGTCAATGCACCTCCGAGTTAATGTTTAGATTATAGCAAGAACTGGCTAAACTTGCAAGGGAATCCGGGAAAGTTTTCACAGATTGTTTAGATCCTTCGTCCCAAGATCTCAACCTGCGACCGATAAAACTGCTCATAGCACCCAGCATCTAAAGCCTCACGAATCTGCTCCATCAGGTGATTGTAGAAATATAGATTATGCATCACCGTCAGCCGCATAGCAAGCATTTCTCCCGCCTTAAACAAGTGATGGATATATGCCCTTGAAAATTTCTGACAGGTAGGACATTGACAATTTTCATCCAAGGGAGATTCGTCCAGTTCGTATTTGGCATTGTGGAGATTCCGGCAGCCTTCCGATGTGAACGCATGTCCGTGGCGGGCATTTCGGCTGGGCATAACACAGTCAAATAAATCAACACCTCGATAGACCGCTTCCAAAATATTGGCTGGCGTTCCAACACCCATCAAATAACGGATCTTGTTCTTAGGCATATGAGGCTCTACGGCTTCAATAATCCGATACATTTCTTCAGTAGGCTCCCCCACCGCCAAACCGCCAATGGCGTACCCGTCCAAATCCAATTCCGCAATCCGGTCCATATGTTCCACTCGAAGGTCCTCAAAAGTACAACCTTGGTTGATCCCAAACAACAGCTGGTGAGGATTGATAGTATCTTCCTGCTGATTGAGACGGGCCATTTCCGCTTTGCACCGTTCCAACCAGCGGGCGGTACGAGCGCAAGATGCCTTGGCATATTCATATGTTGCAGGGTTCTCTACACACTCATCAAAAGCCATCGCAATGGTGGACCCCAAGTTTGACTGAATGCGCATGCTCTCTTCAGGGCCCATGAAAATACGATGACCATCCACATGAGAGGCAAACGTCACGCCCTCCTCTTTGATGTTTCTCAATTTGGCCAGAGAGAAAACTTGAAAACCACCACTGTCCGTCAGTACCGGACCCATCCATCCCGTAAATTTACGGATGCCGCCCAGCTTTTTAACGGTCTCATCTCCAGGGCGTAAATGCAAATGATATGTGTTGCAAAGCTGCACTTGGCAGTGAAGATCTCTCAAATCATAGGCAGAAACCGCACCTTTAATTGCACCAGCTGTAGCAACATTCATAAAAGCAGGCGTTTGAATTGTGCCATGGACCGTCTCAAACTCTCCTCGACGAGCTGCTCCCTCTTGTTTCAGCAATCGATACATGGAAATACTCCTTTTATACACCAAGTTCCAAAAAAGGGCGGCGCTGAGAAAGTCTCAGCACCGCAGCCTCTTTCTAGAAAAATATTATATCGTTTTTTAGAAATCCAGTCAACCAGGATTTTCTCATCCCTGCGTACAGCTGACCGGCGTATAGCCCGCTTCCGTTACCGCATCCATCAGTACCTGATCGGGCACATCTTTAGAAAGACTCACAGTAGCTTTTTTGCTTTCCAGATCCACTACAGCCTCAGTGACGCCATCCACACCCGCCAAAGCTTTCTGAACGTGCATTTGGCAATGGGCGCACATCATTCCATCGACGATCAATACTTTTTTCATAGATTCTCTTCCTTTCTTTTCCTCCGAAGGAGAAACCGTTTCACCCTTCGGAACCTCTACTATTTTATCTGACTCTTCTCTCAAGAGAGAAGTATTTTCCACAAAATTAGACCGCTTATTTTTGAAAAACCGCAGCCGTAAAGCATTGGTCACCACACAAACAGAACTGAGACTCATAGCGGCAGATCCAATCATGGGGCTCAGCCGCAACTGAAATGCAGGAAAAAGTGCGCCAGCTGCCAGTGGAATTCCTAAAACATTGTAGAAGAATGCCCAGAACAGATTCATGTGTATATTTCGAACCACCGCTCGGCTCAAATCGATCGCTGTGGCCACATCATCCAGGGAATCCTTCATCAACACTACATCTGCAGACTCGATGGCAATGTCCGTGCCAGCCCCAATCGCTATGCCGATATCGGCACGAGTTAAGGCCGGAGCGTCGTTGATCCCATCTCCAACCATGGCCACCTTATGGCCCTCTTCCTGCAGCTTCCGGATTTGCGCCTCTTTTTCTGTGGGAAGAACATCAGAAACAGCCTTTTCAATCTGCATCTCTTTCCGGATTGCCTCTGCCGTAATTTGATTATCACCTGTCAGCATCACAACATGAAGGCCCATCGAACGAAATCTCTGAATGGCTGCCCGGCTGGTTTCTCGAACGGTATCTGCCACAGCAATAATCCCCATCAGCTTCCCATCTCGAGCAAAAAGCAACGGCGTTTTCCCTTGCTGGGCCAGGCGATTTACTGTGCTTTCCACTGCATTTAGAGCTTCCTGGGTGGAAAACAACTGATTATCTTTCAAAAATGCCAAATTACCAGCCAAGTATTCCTTGCCAAAAACCTGTGCGCGAACGCCGCGTCCCGCTACCGCTTCAAAGGAATCCGCCGGGGGCAGCGGAAGTTTTTGCACATTGGCACGTTCCACCACAGCCTGTGCCAAAGGATGCTCGCTTCCCAATTCAACTGCAGCAGCCTCTGCCAAAAACTCATTCTCTGTGATCGACTCATCCATTACTAGAATATCTGTTACAGCCGGGGTGCCAGACGTGATGGTTCCGGTTTTGTCCAGGACAATAGTATCTACATTGTGCAGGTTTTCCAAGCTTTCTGCCGATTTGATCAATATCCCCATTTCGGCCGCTTTGCCGGTTCCAACCATAATAGCTACCGGCGTAGCCAACCCTAAAGCGCAAGGGCAGGAGATTACAAGAACAGAAATCGCATTGGAGAGAGCGAACTCAAATCCCGCCCCTGCAATCATCCAGCCGTTACCAGCGCAATCGCAATCACCACTGGTACAAAAACACCGCTGACCTTATCCGCCAAACGGGCAATAGGCGCCTTAGAATTGCTTGCCTCATCCACCAAGCGAATGATTTGAGACAAAGTTGTGTCTTCCCCCACCTTGGAGGCCCAGAACTGAAATGTTCCATTCTTATTGATCGTAGCAGAGATTACCGAGTCCCCCGGACGTTTTTCCACCGGGATGCTCTCTCCTGTTATCGCCGCTTGATCCACATAGCCATTGCCTTCCGTGACAACTCCATCCACAGGAATACTTTCTCCGGGACGGATCACTACGATATCCCCGGCTGCCACCTGTTCTGCCGGTATTGTCTGTTCAGATCCCTGGCGAATTACCACCGCAGTTTTTGGCGCAAGATCTACCAGTTTTCCCAAAGCATCAGACGTCTTGGACTTGGACTTAGCCTCCAAATACTTTCCCACTGTCACCAAGGTCAGGATCATAGCAGAAGATTCAAAATACAGGGCATGGGCATATTCGTGTACCACGTCCATCTCCCCGTGACCAAATCCATACGCCAGTCGAAACATAGCAAACAACCCATATATCAGCGATGCCCCTGAGCCTACCGCCACCAAAGAATCCATATTGGGCGCTCGATGCCAGAGGGCTTTCAGTCCCGTCTTGAAGAAGTGCTGGTTGATCAGCAATACCGGAACTGTCAGGAGCAATTGGGCCATAGCCGAAACCAAAGCATTTTCTTCCCCCACAAAAAACCAGGGCATGGGCAGTGACCACATGGATCCCATAGCAATATACATCAAGGGAATTAACAGGCAGATAGAAGAAATCAGGCGATGTTTCATCTTTTTCTGATCTTCCAAAGCCCTGTTCTGCCGATCCTGCCATTCGCTTCGAAACCCCTGTTGACTCTGAGATCCGTTTTTCTGCTCCGCAGAGGATGCTCCATATCCAATTTGTTCCACCGCGTGAACAATGACGTCTGGTGTTACCTGGTTTTCATCGTAGGAAACCGTCATTTGATTGGCAAGCAAACTGACGTTGACATCGGAGACCCCATCTAGCTTTTGAACACATCGGGTTACGTTAGCCTGACAGGCGGCACATGTCATGCCCGTGACATTGTATTTTTCCGTCTTCACACAAACCACCCCTTACTTCAACTTTTTAATGAGCTCAACGGCTTCGTCTACAACCTGCGTATTCCCTTTCTGAATCTCCTCTACCACACAGGTTTCCAAATGCGTCTGAAGCACTTGATATCCAAATGACTGGAGAGCACTCTCCACCGCAGCTACCTGAATGAGAATATCCCCGCAATAACGGTTTTCATCCAGCATTTTTCCAATTCCATTCAGCTGCCCCACCATTCGTTTAAGACGATTTTGAAGCTGCCGCAGTTCCTTTTCACTTCGTGGAGTTCCCTTGTGGCGAGCACAGCATGCCATTTCCATGCTCTGTTCTTTTTTCTCTCGATTTTCCATCAAAAGCCCACCTTCTTATACCCATACGGGGTATTTACTCTTTACCCTAGTATAATACCCCTTACGGGTATTGTCAATCTTTTTTAAAAGATCCTCGGAGGTTTATATAAATTTACGAGTTTACAAATACCCCCTCCCCCTTTACAAAAAAGAGCGGCTCAGAAGGCCGCTCTAAAAAACGATGGTATCCATCATTCCATTTACAACTCTACCCTTTGAAAGGAAATATCAACGGAGTCTGCCATGACCGTCTGCGCAAAAGATATAGGGTCACGAATCTTGGCAACTGGAGTATAAACCTTCTTTCCCTTCCACCTCATGATTAAACAGACACAATTTGCTTTCCCCTTCTAGCAGCAGGTCGCCTTGCTGCAGTAACTGTTTTTTCAGGGGGCTCTCAGGGAAAAAACTGGGGGATACCATGGAAGAAGAAATATCCGTTCTATATCTTCTCCGCTTTATGGGTTACAAATTCCACAGGGGTCATACCCTTCCTCAATCAATTCCTCACGAGTACCGTGATATTCTTCCTTGTTCTTTTCACTCATTGTCTCCACAGCAGAACAATCTGGTCGATGAAATTTATGAGAACTGGTATTGAGAACATAGTCCGCTTCTTCCAAACTCACATTTTCCGAATAGGATGATGTGGGAGCCGTATCTGCTTCCCAGTTATCTCCTGTGCCATAATCAATCTCTACACCTGGCTGTACATTGTATACATATACATGAAAGCTAATTCCATCCCCTTGATCTTCCACCGACAGGCCTTCCATTACCACGCCGCTGGCCACCAAGTTCTGTCCTTCAAATACGGGGGTTACTCGGTAAAGAACATGGTTTTCTGTTTCCTTCACATAGTCGGCCACCATGTTCTCAAAAGGCAACATGCCTTCCACATTCATGTATCTGGTCCCTGTAATCAGGTTCTCCTCGTTCGCGTTTTCTCCGGTCAGCTGAAAACCGATCAGGTGACAACGGTTGTACAAATACCCTCCATCCACAAATGTATACTCAGAGGTTTGCCATCCACTGGGCTTTACTTGACTGATGCTTTCCCGATCTTCTGTAGGCATCAAATCTACACCTACGCAAGCATAAGCTACCCCGCATCGCCCTAAGTCGTCCAAAGGACTATAGGACTCAAAGGATTCTTCCACCAGTTCGTCCTCTGAAAAATCAGGCTCGTTATTTTCCAGCTCCACATAGGGAACATCGGAATAGGCAGGGATCTCTGCCAAGGTAGTGGACACGGTACTGGAAACGGGCTTCCCTACCTCCCCGGTACATCCGGAAAAAATCAAGCACAAAGCGAGGACAACCGATAACATCTTCACCGAACGTTTCATAGACGATAAATCTCCTTTGTAATTTTTTCGTGGGAATATCCTGGAAATTCCTCTCGACTGACCAAAGTCCCTTCCCGACTGACATCTATATCAAAAAATAAATCTCCCGGATAGTGACGATTCCAGCGGTATATAATCAACCGTTGGATTTGAGAAAAATAGGGTGACAAAGGCCGATCTTCAACGAAGCAAAGATCACCGGGTCCCGCCGAGTCAAGACTGTTTATAATCACCGCATCCCCTGGAGAAAACAGTTTTTGGGAAAAGGGAAGAATGCAAAACCGCTTTCCTTCCAGATGTACCTGGATATCCTCGATCACCTTTCGATCTCTGCTTTGCCTGCGTCCATGAAATAACATCCCATTCCGATCGTCCAAGCAAACTATCACATCCATTTTTAGGGGACCTCCTTTCCCGGATTCCAGAATTTATTGGTATTATAACATACACCACCTGGCTCTTCCACCTTTCACTGCAGAGACTTTTGTAAGTGGTTATTTCTCTATGAGCATGCAAAACCGGTACCTTTTCAAGGAATGCTCTCCCGAAAAGATACCGGTTCCTGGTGGATTCAAATAGCCCTTACCAATCCTTTAGACCCTTTCTCAGTCACGCTTACGTTATGAGGTAAACAGATCCTCCCGCAGGAGGAGGTATAACATTAAGTAAATGCTTAGGGCCAGCAAAGTGAAGTTGTATCTAGTTTGCAAAAGGAGTAAAAATCCCAGGACTCCCAACGGAAATAACAGAGCAAGGGAGATACCTAAGGATATCCATCCGGCCACATGTTCTTTCCATCGAGCGCACAATAAGGCATGTAACGCAATCCCTCCATCCAAGGGCTCGATCGGCAAAATATGAAGGATCCCTAACACAAGATTGGCAGAAAAAAAAGGATGCTCCCTCAATCCCACTGCGTAAAGAAATCCTGCTCCCAGAAGGTTAATTCCCGGGCCGGCGAGGGATATCGCCGCTTGTGAATGGAATCCCAATCTTCTTTCCCGATTGGGCACCATCCGGCACCCCCACAGAGTAAGTCTGATCTGTTCAGGTGGAACGCCTAGTCCACACAACACCACCAGATGAGCAAGTTCATGAATGCCGGCTGCTCCTAAAAAAAACGCGCTGCTTCCGGCACCCACAAACAGGCAGGAAAACGCAAGCAGCGCAAAAAAGGAGAATCCGATCTGGATGCGGCATTTACCCAGAACAAAGGAGATCATACACGTTGGAGGGAAGGGTCTCCCTCCCTATCGGGAGTCGGACTGGGAGTGGGTACCAGAGGGGGAGATGGAGACAGAGCAGGAAGATTGTTTTCCTCCACTCCCCACCCAGGCAATTGGATTTCCCGGGAGGATTCCTGATGATACCACTCGGCAAAAGAAGAGTAGGTGGGTTCATCCAGATATCGCAGCAAGAGAAGCGCTAACAGGAAAACCAAACAAACCAATGCTTGCACCACAGGAGCCCATCCTGATCCGGTGGAAGAGGCTTCTTCCGCAGAGTCGTCCTCATTTTCTCCCAACCCCAAATCTTCAATCTCCCGGAGCTTTTCAAAATTTTCCATGGCCTACAGGATGATACACAGCAGACCGCTGCATCCGTCATTGATAATCCGCTCGATGGTTTCCCGCACTTTTTCTCGAGCATCCGCCGGCATACGATACAGCTTGTTGTGCATGCCTTCGTTTACCAGAGAATGGAGAGATTTTCCGAAGATGTTGGATTCCCAGATCTGAACGGGATTTTCCTCAAACTCTTTGAGCAAATACATCACCAACTCTTCCGACTGCTGCTCTGAACCAACGATGGGTGTAATCTCCGTATGAATCTGCGTTTTCATCATGTGGATGGAAGGAGCAGTTGCCTTCAGACGGATGCCATACTTTCCATTCTGTTTCAGAATTTGAGGTTCTTCCAGAGTCAGCTCCTCTACGTCGGGCATGACAATGCCATAACCGGTCTGTTCCACGTCTTCATAAGCCTGCTGAAGTTTTTGGAACTTTTTCCGGATCCCGGTCATCTCAACTAGCTGGGACATCAGCTCAGAATCATCCTGAATGTCCAGTCCCGTTTTTTCGCTGAGAATTCGATAGAAAAGAGATTGATCAAAAATCAGCTCACCCTGGCCTTGACCGCTTCCCAAATCGATCTTTCGAATGTTCACTCCTTTGATGGACTCACACTCTTTGAGTTTTTCCAACATTTCCTTGACTTGGCACATTTTATGGATTCCACAAGAATCCCGCACTGCGGACAGTACACCGGCAAAAAGCCAATGGTCTGACTCCAATGAAGTGACCCATCCGGGCAAATCCAAAGCCACTTCCCGCACGGGAAATTGATAAAGCAAACTGGCAATGATGCCTCGAATATCTTGTTCGTCAATGTCAATGCAGTTGACGGGAAGCACGGGAATCCCATATTTTTCAGAAAGGCTTCCCGCCAACGCATGAGCCTCCACGGTTTCAGGTTCCATGCAGTTGAGAAGCATCACAAACGGTCTGCCCGTCTGGTTCAACTCCTCCACAACCCGTTCTTCCGCCTCTTCATATTCCTCCCGTGGAATATCACTGATACTTCCATCTGTGGTAATGACAAGTCCAATGGTGGAATGTTCGGTGATCACCTTCTTAGTTCCGATCTCCGCAGCCATATTGAAGGGGATGGGTTCTTCATACCAGGGGGTGCGCACCATCCGAGGCTGATCCTCTTCAATATACCCAATGGCGCTGGGAACAATATATCCCACACAATCAATCATCCGAACCCGAAAAGAAGCGGTTTCATCAATTTGCACATCCACCGCCTGCTCCGGAATAAATTTGGGTTCGGTTGTCATAATGGTTCTTCCCGCAGAAGATTGAGGCAATTCGTCAATTGCCCGTTCCCGCTGCATTCCATCGGGGATGTGAGGGATCACCACTGTGTCCATGAATTTTTTGATGAACGTGGATTTACCCGTCCGGACTGGGCCCACAACGCCGATGTAGATTTCCCCGTTGGTCCGATCCTGAATATCCTTGTATACGTTAAAGCCTTCCATATTCTTACCTCTCTACCGCAGTTTCAATGGTCACCGTTTGCATAGAATCAAGGGACGGTCCTCGGGCAAGGTATCATCGTACAAATCATTCTGTTCCCTCAAATCGGACAACAATGCACGATGACTTTTGGCAATATCCCAAAGCCGTTCCCCTGCCGATCCGTAATAAACCAACAGCTGAGGGTTATGAGGATAAGGTTGCCCGTTGTCGTCCATGCCTGCGGAAGCCAAAAACTTCACCGGCGTCCGGCTATAAAGCAAGGAAGAGACCCAAGTTTCCACTGACACCTCCACTGTGCTCTTGTCGGTGATCCGGTATTCCCATAAGTCTGTCAAGGAAACGGTATCACTTTTCTGGGGAAGTTGCCCTTCCAACTCTGTGGAAAAATCGTAATCAAAAGGTCGTTCTGTGTACAAAAACTGTCCCTGTCCATTTCGATACAACAGACAAACGGTATATTTGACCCGGTAACAGAGTTTTCCTTTCTCGCAGCGAGACTGGACACTTTCCTGTTCACACCATAGATCCACCACCTTCTGGATCTCTTCCACGGTTATGACACTTTTCTTCTTGAGCACTTCTGCGTATATCTCTTGTACCTCCAACAGTGAGGCTTCTTCGTATCGAAGCTCCAGTGGGGCCTTTACCGAATAGGCATCGTCCAAAAATGTCACTTGGCAAGGCTGATACAGGAAAGCTGTGACAAATACTTGGACGCGCACGTCAACACTGGTATACTCTCCCACATCATCTTCCCTGGGTTGCAACGTACTTTCCCCAGCGATTATCCGCAGATCGCACAGGCAATCTTCCCCCGCCCCACTGCATTCAATGACTTGCTCAAAATCGATAGAGGAGGACATCTTTTCAACGCCTCCCTCGTCGGCAGCCAGATACAGGAAAGAAACATCTACCCTCCCACTGAGAGAAATCTGACCTTGGGAAACTTTATAGTCAGTAGCCCGACAGCTAACCTCTTTTCGGATCAAACTGTCAATGGGAGGTTTTCCATTTTTCAGGGGCAATCGATCCTCCACCATAAACTGATGGCTGATGGCATTGACGGCCTGAGTGGCTCGACGGGTTTCTCCCCGTTTTTCCATGCCTTCCCCTTCCAGCTCACAGGTAATCTGTTTTTGACGTTGGGCCACTGCCATCACCCGCAACCCAATTGCCATGTGCAGATCTACCCGTCGGGCGCTGACTGCCCGGCAGGTCAAATGCTCCACAGCTGCTCGCACACAGGCGACAGCCCGGTCCTCTGTGGTTTTTACTTGTATGTTTGCAGTAAATTCCTTGGTAAAATCACAGCACCTCAGGGTGTCTCCCTTGGGATCCAAATACAAGACCCGAATATCGCATACTCCTTCACAACGCAAGGTATCTTCACTGATCCGGTAGGAGGAAATTTCCGGAACCACCCGGCATTTCAAAATCTTCTGGATATCCGCACAATAGTCCGGAAGACTGTATTCGGTATCTATGGGCACCTCGAAGGAACCGTCATATACGGGGTCAAAATAGTCGTAAGGCTGTGTTTTGCGTTTAGCCTGCATGTGATCCTCTCCTTTGCTTTTCTTACCCCATATCTATGCGTCACAAAGGAAAATATGCGAAAAAGGCGCTTGCCTGGGTAATTTCCCTGGGCAAACGCCTTTCTCTTTATGTTGGCATTAACCTTCTTCCAATTTTTTGATCCCATACATTCTGCGCAAAACCATGGCCAAAAAGCCCTTCCGTTTTTCCACCACGACCACTTTCATCCCGATTGCCTCCCGTTTCCATGGCGTAGTAACGAAATCCCCAGGGCCACCAAAATCACAGCGGAGAGAAACAAAGTGAACCCCACGGGACAAAAACAGGAAAGGGACATGCCCAGGCCAAAGCAAATTGCGCAAACACACCTGCATTGGTAATCCCGAAAACAGGCGCAGCGGCATCGTTTCTGGATCGCCACAAGCCTTTCCCCCTTTGCCGGTTTTCTCGTTCATTAACCAGTATATCCAAATGGGGAAAAAGTGTTACGGCTCCCTCTTTACGGTTGATAAACCACAATCACCGCAGGTCCAATATGTACCCGAATTTCAGCAAAGTCATCTACCACACTGTTGCTGACGCCCATGAGAATACCGCCGGTGTTCAGTGTCCCATGAGTTAAGGGATACTTTAAGCCTGTGTAGGACACGGTACAATTGGCCGTCCCATAAGGAAACACAGAAACGGTAGCCCCTTTCATCTTAGTCAGTTTCAATCGGCTGTCGTCAATTAAGAAAATCTTAGTATGCTCATCCGCCAGCACCCCTTCCCCATGATGGGTACGCAAGTACTGAAGCACTTCCAAATTTGCCAGAGAGTGATCAAACCGGGCACCGCCTAGGCATCCCAACAAAACAAACTTGTGGAACCCTTTGGCCAGTCCCTTCATCACCGCATACATGGTATCGGTAACATCCTTCTCCACCGGCAAAGTGAGGATCTTCCGGTTTTTTTCGGGCACAACCTTGGCGGAGTCGAAATCACCCACCACCAAGTCCGGCGTAATGTGATACTTCATCGCCGTTTCGTACCCGGCATCTGCGCAAATCACATAGTAGTTTTCAGGAGGAAATTCTTGAAATACAGCGTCTCCCTCAATGGGAGCAGCACCGATAATCATACATTCTTGTTTTTTTGCTGCCATTGTTTGACATCCTTTATCTCTTGATACATAGCACAATAACTTTCATGACGGGAACGGGCGATTTTCCCTTCCTCTACTGCCTGCAAAACGGCACATCCCTTTTCCCGGGTATGGGAACAGGAGGTAAACTGGCATTGTCCCAAATAGGGTTCAAACTCCCGGAATCCATAGGGCAAACGCTCTTTGTCCGTCATGCGGTAGCGTTCGATATCAAAGGTGGAGAAACCGGGGGTATCCGCCACATATCCCCCCTCTTCCAGCCGATATAACTCCACCTCCCGGGTGGTGTGACGTCCCCGGCCCAGCTTCTGGCTGATCTCTCCAGTTTTCAGGGAAAGGTCCGGGAACAATGCATTGAGCAAGCTGGACTTTCCCACGCCGGAATTTCCTGTAAAAGCGGAAACCCGCCCCGGAAGCAATTCCCGAACTTGGTCTACCCCTTCCCCGGTTACCGAGGAAACCACCAGGCAGGGAATCCCAGCCAAATCGTACACCGCTTTGAGAGAGGAGGCATCCTCCAAATCTGTTTTGGTGAGTACCAGAACAGGTTCGATTTTCTCCAACTCCGCAGCGGCAATTGTCTTGTCAATCATCAGCGGGTCGGGATGGGGATCCCGCAACGATGAGACAATGAACAGTTGATCCAGATTTGCCAAAGGGGGACGCATCAAGAAATTCCGCCTGGGGAGGATTTCCTCCAGAGCACCGGTCCCATCCTCTTCCCCTAAAATGCGAACCCAGTCTCCCGCATAGGGAGAGATCCGCTTTTTCCGGAACTTTCCCCTTGCGGTACAGGTATAAAACCCCTGGTCCGTTTCAACGGTGTAAAAACCACCAATCCCCTTCCGGACCAATCCTTCCAGACGTTTCGGCTCCCCCATCAGGGATTCCCCTCTTCAGAAGAAGACTCGCTGTTCTCCTGAGAACCGCTCTCAGAATTGTCTCCGTTTCCGCTGGAGTTACCCTCATCTCCCTGGTCGCCGCTGCTGGAAGAACTGAACTCATAGGTGCGGATTACCTGAGTGCTCTGGTTGTCAAAGTTGAATTCCAGTTCCATATAGGTCTGGCCATTGAGTGCCACCACCACAGTCTCCGTGCCGGAAGTACCGGAGAAGGAAATGGTGTAGCTGCTGGCATAGGCGGGATTTACCACACTCTGGTCCACTTGGACCCCATTACGGTATACGGTCAGCGTAATGTCCTCATTGACCCCGCTGGGCAACGGGATACTAGTGGACAAAGTCTTGGTTGCTCCCTTACCAGAACTGACGGTAATATCTACTGCTGTGCCTTCGGAAACCTCGGAACCACCGGAAGGATTGGTGCTGATTACCGTATCTGCCGGTTGGGTACTGCTGTCGTCCTTTGTGATGGATCCTACCGTTAAGCCAGCATCCTCCAACATGCCCGTCACATTATAGAGGAGTTCTCCTTCCAAACCGGTGGGAACTGTCACCTTCTTCTCGTTGGGGCCGCTGCTCACCCGTAGCGTTACCGTAGATCCTTCGTCCACAGAGGTTCCGGCAACGGGATCCGTGGAAATCACTTTGCCTTCTTCCACTTCATCATCGGCAACATTTTCCACTTTACTATGCAGTCCTGCTTCCGTCATAGCATCCTGGGCATCTTCCAGGGTATAGTTGGTCACATCGGGAACTTCCACCTGGTCGACTCCACCGTTAACCAGCAACTCCACATCTGCGTTTTTCTTGACCATAATGCCCGCTTCCGGATTCTGGTGCATGATTTCCCCAGGCTGTTTGTCGGGATCATTGCCCTCGGTAATCTTAAAATTGAAATCCGCATATTCCTCGTTGCCCGAGATGTCCTCATAGAGTTCTCCCACAAAATTGGGCATCTCGATTTGGCCATTGTCCTCTTCTGGACGGTTGTTCCAATAATTGAGAAAATAGATGGCCGCCACAGCAATGGCTACGATAATCACCGCAACCAAAATTCCCTTAACCACCATGGCCCCCTTGGCACTGCGCCGGGAACGGACCAGTTCTTCTTCATATTCGTAATCGTCATTATAAGAGGGCGTAGCCCTGGAAGAATCGTAAGCTTCCATGGTGCGGGAAGCATCGTAACGGGCATTGGCCGTTTGAAGGTCATAGTGGAATACCGTGTTGGGATTGCGCCGGAATGTGTCTAGATCGTCCAACATTTCCCCTGCAGACTGGAACCGGTCTGCGGGATTCTTTTCCATGGCCTTCATGGTGATTTGTTCCAACCCTCTCGGAATGGAAGGATTTAATTCTCTGGGCATCACAGGCTTTGCTTGAAGCTGCATCAAAGCCACCGAAACGGCGTTGTCCGCCACAAAAGGCAGCTTACCTGTGAGCATCTCATAAAGCATCACACCCAAGGAGTAGATATCCGCCTTATCCGTAATATAATCCCCTCTGGCTTGCTCGGGTGCAATGTAATGCACCGACCCAATGGCCTTGTCGGTCATGGTAGTGGTTTCACTCTGCAAGAATCGGGCAATGCCAAAATCAGCCACTTTGATGGAACCATCCTCCAGCAGCATGATGTTTTGGGGCTTGATGTCCCGGTGAATGATCCCTTTTTCATGGGCACACTCCAATGCCAACAAAATCTGGATCGTGAAGTGGACCGCCTCATTCCAGCGGACAGTTCCTTCCTGCTCAATATACTTCTTGAGCGTAATACCATCGATATATTCCATGACGATGTATTGCAACTGGTCCCCAAAACTCACATCGTACACATTGACGATGTTGGGATGGGACAACATGGCAATAGCTTTGGATTCGTTGCGGAACCGCCGGAGGAAATCGCTGTTGTTGGAAAATTCCTCCTTGAGGATCTTTATGGCTACCCACCGATCCTCTACCCGGTCGTAGGCCTTGTAAACATAGGCCATACCACCTACGCCAATAAGCTCGTGGATCTCATACCGTCCGTCCAGTCGCTTACCGATGAATCTATCCATAAACAGATACCAACCCTTTCTGTAGAATTCCCTGGAGATTAACCGTTGAAAATCACGGCCACAGTGATATTGTCAGCGCCGCCACTTTCCACGGCAAACCGGATCAAACTCTTCGTCAGTTCGGAACCGCCTTCCTGATACTGCTCCAAATACTGCTCCATCTGCTCCTCTTCCATGTAATTGGTCAATCCGTCCGAACAGGCCAATGCCATATCTCCAGAGGAAAAATCCCATACCCCGTAGTCACAGGAAACCTGCTCATGAACCCCTAACACCCGGGTGATAATATGCCGCTTGGGATGAACCCTGGCTTCAGCCTGAGTGATTTGCCCGAAGTTGACCAGATCTTGCACATAGGAGTGGTCCATGGTAATCTGAGTCAACTCCCCTTGATGACGCAAGTAAGCCCGGCTATCACCCACATGGGCCACATGAAGCGCATCTTCCGTAGCGATGAGCACCACTGCCGTTGTCCCCATCCCCCGTAATTCCGGCTGCTCCAAGGAGGCTTGATGAACCGCCTCATTGGCCCGCGTTACCGCATTGAGCATGAGATTTTTGATATTGGGCTGACTGAGCGACTTGTCAAATCCCGAAACCAGTGTTTCCCGAATGGTCTGTACCGCAATGGCACTGGCAACGTTGCCCCCATTGGCCCCGCCCATTCCATCACACACAACTGCCCATGCGCTGCCGGAATCAAACAGCCCACACTCACAGCTGTCCTGATTGGAGGTGCGCACGGCACCCACATCGGTGTCAAAATCAACTCTCATGTTGGTTTCCTCCTTCAACTTTTCGACGCAATTGCCCACAGGAAGCCTCTATGTCAGATCCCAGGGTTCGCCGGACGGTAGCTGTCACCCCCCGAGACTCCAGGAGGGAAACAAATCGCTTTTGGCGATCTATGCCACTTTTTATATATCCAGTCCCCGTCACATCGTTGACAGGAATCAGATTGACATGAGCTAAAATCCCCCGCAACCGGTCCGCCAATTCCAATGCGCACCAATCCATATCGTTGACCCCTTGGATCATGGCATATTCAAAGGAAATACGCCGTCCTGTCCGGTCACTGTAATATTTACATGCCCGCAGCAATTCCTCCATGTTCCAGCGCTTGTTGACCGGCATGGTCCTGGAACGGATTTCATCGTTGGGTGCGTGCAGGGAAATTGACAAAGTCAGTTGAAGCTTACGATCCGCCAGATCATAAATCTTGTCCACCAGTCCACAGGTGGACAGGGAAATGTGGCGCATACTGAGATTCATTCCCTCGGCAGAGGTGACCAATTCCAAAAAGCGGAGCACGTTTTCGTAATTGTCTAAAGGCTCCCCCATCCCCATAAGCACAATGTGGGAGATTCGCTCTCCTAGATCCAGGGAAGCGGCTTGTACCTGGGAAAGAATCTCTGAAGCTGACAAGTTCCTGGAAAAACCACTTTGTCCAGTAGCACAAAAACTACAGTTCATTTTACACCCAACCTGGGTGGAAATGCAAATGGAAGTTCCATAGCGGTACTGCATCAGAACCGATTCCACATGCTCCCCATCTGGAAGACGGAATAAGTACTTCACCGTTCCATCTTTTGAAACGCGTTTCAATTCTATTGTTGCATGAGCGATCCAATATCGTTTAGACAATTCTTCCCGTAAGGATTTGGAGAGGTCCGACATTTCCGAAAAATCTTTCACACCCCGATGCAACCAACGGTACACTTGGAGAGCACGAAATTTCGGCAGCCCCAATTGTGCAAATTCTTCCCGAATCTCCTCCAGGGTTTTCGATTTAAGATCCCTGGGATCTAAAAACTCTGTGTTCATAAGTCTCCTTTTCTGCGGAAGCGTGCAGCATAAAAACCATCCGATCCCCCCGCAAAAGGCAACATGGTCAAGGTGTGGGCAGGTTCGTCAATCCATCTCTGGATACCGGGCACCTCAAATGGTGCCGGTTCAAATTCCGGATGTTCCTGCAAAAACCGATGGGCAATTTCACCGTTTTCTGCAGGATTTAAGGTACAGGTAGCATAGAGCAATAGGCCACCGTCTTTTACCAGGGAAGCTCCCTGTTCCAGGATTGCATATTGAATCTGAGGCAACCCTTTTACAGAAGCTACCGGTTTATACCGGATCTCAGGCTTTCGCCGGATAACTCCGTAACCGGAGCACGGTACATCACACAGGACTCGGTCCATTTTGGGTAAATCCTCATAGGGTTTTTGCGCATCTCTTTGCTGGGCTTGAACATTGGCTAGACCCAACCGCTTGGCTCCCTCCCGGATCAATTTGACTCGGCCCTTATAGAGATCAAAGGAGTATACGGTTCCCATCCCATTCATAGCTTCGGCCAGAGTAAATGTTTTCCCTCCAGGAGCACCACAGCAATCACATATGACCTGCCCAGGCTCCACCTCCAATAACTCACAGGCGACCTGTGCGGAAAGGTCCTGCACATGAAACAGACCTTCTTCAAATTCCGGGAGTTTTGCCGGGGAACCATCCCCGGACAAAATTGCCGCACCCTTGGGGTATTCCAGAGGCCGCAGCACAAATCCCTTTTCAAACAGTGAAGAACTCAGTTCACTTGTTTCCCCACGCAGAGGATTGATCCGAATGTAAAGAGGGGGCCTGCGTTGGAAAAACTCCAACAACTGTCCGGTCACCAGCTCCCCATATGCCTTTTGCCAAAGGGCAATCAGATCTTCTGGGATAGAGTAACGGAGACTCAAAGCTTTTTTGTCATTGCCTTCCGGTAAAGAAAGGTCCAACTTATTCCGCACCAGACTCCGTAAAATCCCGTTGACAAACCCTGCGTACCCACCTCTTTTATAGGCTTTGGCTTCCTCTACGGCTTCATTGACAGCTGCAGAATCAGGAACACGGTCTAGATAAAGGATCTGATAGGCCGCACAGCGCAGAAGCATCCATATAACAGGATCGGGCTGCTTCTCGGGATCCCGCAAACAGCTCCGAAGAAAATAGTCCAGAGGAAGCATCTTCTCCAAAACCCCATAAAACAAGGTGGACGCAAGCCCTGCATCCCGATGATCAAGGCCAGCAGATCGTAATGCCTTGTCCAAAACAAGGTTGGAATACCCCTCGTTTTCCTCTACTTGCAGTAATGCCTGTAACGCAACGTGCCTGGCGGTTTCTTTCATAACCTCTCCCTATTTCATCCATTGATTTCAAAGTGGGCCCCTTCCGAAAGGGGATGTCCTAACAGATAACTTTTCCCATCCATCCGTTTGCCATTCTCCGTTTGCAATTCCGTCAATTCCAGAACTCCCATTCCACAGTAGACAAACAGTTTTCCATCCCGGGTAAAGGCTTTTCCCGGTTCCCCCTGCCCTTCCCCTACTCGGGAAGCAAGAAGCTTCAATTTCTTTCCATCCAAATAAGAGTACGCCGAAGGCCAGGGATTCAGGCCTCGGATCAGATCGTGCAATTCTTGAGCAGGTTTGGTCCAATCCAGACGGGACAATTCCTTGGAAAGCATAGGAGCCAAGGTGGCCTCTTCTTCCTTTTGGGGAATAGGGTGCAATGTTCCTGCGCTCAACTGTTCTAGAGTACGGAGCAAAAGATCCGCTCCCAAATCTTTTAACCGGTCAAACAGCTCACCTGCCGTCTCCTCTTGTCCCACAGGTGTCTCGGCCTTCAGCAGCATGTCTCCCGTGTCCAAACCTTCCCCCATAAACATTGTGGTAACCCCTGCAGTCTGATCCCCATGAATCACAGTCCACTGGATAGGAGCTGGCCCGCGATATTTAGGCAGCAAAGAACCGTGAACATTGATACATCCCAACTTGGGGGCATCCAATACCGCCTTAGGCAAAATCTTCCCGTAGGCCACCACAACAATTACATCTGCGTTCCAATAGCGGATTTCCTCTTGTACCTCCTCGTTGCGCAAAGTGGCAGGCTGGCACACGGGAATTTGATGTTTCATTGCCAGTTCCTTCACAGGAGGAGCCTGCAGTTTGTGACCCCGGCCCTTTGGTTTATCAGGCTGCGTATACACGGCACAAACTTGATAGCCTCCGTCAATCAATTTTTGCAGAGAAGGTACGGCGAAATCCGGCGTACCCATAAAAATCACACGCATGGAATCCCTCATTCCTCTTCTTCAACAATACCCTTTTCCAATTCTTCCTGGGTCAGCATTCTGCTGACGTGGGAAGTAAACAACACTCCGTGGAGGTGATCGATCTCATGACAAAATGCACGAGCGCAAAGAGCCTCTCCCGTGGCTTCAAACCATTCTCCATTCCGGTCCTGCGCCCGGACAGTCACCTTCATAGGGCGCTTGACCAGCCCAAATTCTCCCGGATAAGAAAGGCACCCTTCCGCGCCGTTCTGTTCTCCCTCAGTAGCGATGATCTGAGGGTTGACCAACTCGATAGGGCCTTCTCCCACATCTACCACACACACCTGGCGCAAAATGCCCACCTGAGGGGCAGCGAGTCCTGCTCCGTTGGCAT
>UQQZ01000027.1 GCA_900543305.1 uncultured Oscillospiraceae bacterium | reverse complement strand
TGTACAGGTCAGCCCGGGGAACTTCCACCGTGACAGTTTCCGCTGTCTGATCGATGGTACCCACATAATCGCCCAGAGCAAAGGCGGTCAGGTTGTCCACAGCGTTGACAGACACAGTCCATTCGGTGGAAACATCCTTAGAGGAGGACACCACGGTAAACTTCTGCTTGTCAGCAGTAACAGAAATGGTGTACTTACCAAAGGAGTCGGGAGTCAGACCAGTGATGGTAGCTCCGTCTTGAGTCTCCACGGTGAACTGTGCAGAGTTCCTGCCCGTAAAGGGGAAGTTCTTCGGAACGGTCAAGCTTACCATCTTGCTGGCGTTGTTGACCTGCACTTCATAGACACCGGTGCCCTTGTTGGCGTTCTGCAGATTGGTGGTAGCAGAAGGCACAACCTTATTCAGCACTACAGTGCAGTCCTTATAGTCAGAGCCATAGGAAACCCGCAGGGTCAGTTCATACCCTTCCTCGGTTTCAGTGGCCCAACCCTCACTGAAGTTTACAGTGGCGGCGGTATAAGTACCATTATCCACGATAGACTTGGTAGCAGTGGAGCCGGGCTTGACAACATCCAGGTCGGCAGTCACATGACCAGCCATACCCATGCTGCCGTCCTCGGCGCGCAGCTCCACATCAGGAGCGTCGTCCGCCACGTTGGACTCAAAGGTGCCATTCTCACCATTGATGGCAATGTCATCAATGTAGAGCTTTGTGAGATTCGGCAGCTCTGTCGCAGCGGAAGCGCTGAGCGGAATCATTGCGACGACCAGCATGACAGCCAGAAGCATCGCAAGTGATTTCTTCAGAAACTTGCTTTTCTTCATAATTTCAACCCTCTTAAATTTTAGATTCTCACGAGGCTTTTTCCCCATGAGTTGAAGTTATCTATACACTCCCACTGCCATGGGCGAAATTCCAGGAATGGGAGAGGAAAAAGGGGGTAGGGGAAGAGAAGAGGGCGAAAAAACTCAACTTTTTTTCAAGTCTTCCCTGGGTTTTCGATAAGGTTTGACCCCGTTGGGCAGGAAATCACTAAAGGGAAGGAGCGCCCAAAATCGAGCCGGTTCCCTCCAGTTAGGCTGAACCCCTGGGGACAATGTCCTAGGAATCTTCCCCCTTTCTTTCCGGCAGCTCCGTGGGGAAGGTCTCCCCAACGTTCTCGGAAGAATGGTCCTTGTGGGCGGTCAGGAGGACGTCCGCCATGCAGTCGCTGATCCTGCTTTCCGCCTCCTTCATCACATGGCTGTAGATGCTGGTGGTGGTGGACACACTGGAATGCCCCAGCCGGTGACTGATGCTCACACTGTCCACCCCGTGGAAAAACAGCATGCTGGTCATGGTGTGGCGGAAGGCATGGGGATTTAAGTGGGGCAGGTTATGGCGGCGCTGGAACCGGACCAGCCAATTGCCCAACTGGCTGGGATTCATTCGGCCGCCACGCTCTCCTGGGAACACATAGGGAGACTCCTCCCAGCGCTGGCCCAGCTCCTTTCGGTATGCCTTCTGCCAGTCCCTGTATTCCCCCAGCAGGGCCATGGTTTCTTCCGGCAGCTTGATGGTGCGCACCGAGTCCCGGGTTTTGGGACTGCCTTCATACACCCCCCGATCCCCGGCATACAGCAGGGTACAATCGATGTGGATCTGTTGGTTCTCCCAATCCACATGATCCCATTTGAGCCCCAACAGTTCCCCCCGGCGGCATCCGGACACCAACAGCAAATGGACTGCCGCTTTCCACTTTAAAGGTTCCGATTCCAGGGCCAGAAGGATCCGCTCCACTTCTTCCATCTGAAAATAATTGGGATTTGAGGCCTCCCGCTTGGGGGGCGTGGCCCGGTGGGCAGGATTCAAGGGGATCCGCATTTCCCGCTCCGCCTGGCCCAACACAATGGACACCAGCAGATGACAATTCATGATGGTGCGGCCGCTGAGGCTCCGTTCCTCCCGCTGGGTGGAAAACAGCAGGGAATAGGGAAGCCCCAGCGCTTCCGCGATCCTCCGGGCGGTGGCGGGTTTTACAGATTCCCCCCGCTGGAGCCGATCCAGGCTGATCCGTTTTCCATCCTTGCCCACCAGGCAATTGCCTTCCGCCCGGGTCTCCATCTCCTGCCACAGGGCCGGACGAGCCAGAGCTTTTTCGTTGTCCTCCCGGGCCTCCGGCAGGGACAGCTGCTGATACAGGTAATTTAGATGCTGGGGTCGGATATCTCCCAGCCGCATGTGGCCTAAAAAGGGAAGCACCCGTTTCAGGCTTTGCCGGTAGTGGATCAAGGTCAGGTGTTTCAAGCCGGTGCGCTCCTTGAGCTCCAACACGTATTCCGCATACTGGGCAAAGGTCTGCCGTCCGTCGGAAAGGTATCCCTCCCGACACTGTTTTTCAAATACTGCCGCCTGTTTTTCCGCTTCCCGGCGGGCCCGCTTCTCGCTCCAACCCTCCGGCACATGCCATGTCATGGTGTAGGGGGTCAATTGTTTTCCGGTGCGGGGATCCCTGCCCTTATACACGCGAATACTGTAGGACACCACCACACCCTCCTTGTTTTTACGGGACTGCAAATAGGCCATTCCATACTCCTTCCCGCGGATTCTTCTTTCCGCACATTTGAATTTTCTCTCTAGGATAGAGGGGAATGCCTCACCTGTCAAACTTTTCCACCAACTGCCGGAAAATTGTTCAACTTTTTTTCAACCACTCCAAAATTCACTTAAATGACCATTCCGGTGATTTTTTGCATCCTTTTATTTTCCGTCCCCTGAAAGATCATAAAAGCATAAAAAATCCCCCAAAAAGGGGGAAGGGGGAAGACCAGCTCGCTTTCCTCAGAGCAGCACTGGTTCCGGCAAAGGGTGAAAAGACATGAAAAACCGAGAACGCTGTTTCCATCGTTCTGTGACTTTATAAGAGCACAAAAAATCCCCCGCCTAAAAGGCGAGGGAAAATTTTTATCCGCTGGGGGAAAGATTATTGATAGATATAGGCGCTTTGCTGGATTTCCTGGGAGAGGGTCACCCGGTCCAGGCTGTTGAGGGTGGTCAAGTTCAGGAAGGTATTCTGCTCCGAGAAGGTATACACCGGCACTTCCGACGCCGGCCGGCCCTGAATCACTTCCACCGCCAGATCCGCGGCTTTTTGACCCATTTCCCGTTCCGTCACGCCCAGGGCTGCCAAAGCCCCCTGCTGCACCATACTGGTGGCGGCGGCGTACCAGGGAACCCCTGCTGCGGAAGCCGCTTGAGCCACGGAAGCCGCGTCCAGGGCCACTGTGTTGTCCGCAGGGGTGAACAGGGCGTCTACGCTGGCGCAGAGATCGGTGGCCGCCTGGGCCACGTCATCTCCTTGGGAGACGGTGGATTCCACCACTTCCACCCCTTGTTCGCTGCAATAGGTCTTGACTGTTTCCACGTCCACCACAGACTGTTCCTCTTCCGGATTGTAGAGGACTCCCAGGGTGGAAAGGCCGCTGTCCGCCTGGAGCGCCAGATTCAGCAGCTGCGTCACCGGCGTGGGGGAGATGACCCCGGTGGCGTTTTCAACGCCCTCCATGGGCAAAGGCTCCAGGGTGCTGACCCCGGCAAACACCACTGCCACCTGGCTGTCCTTGGCGGCTTCCAGAGCCGCCTGGGCGCCGGGCGTGGAAAGGGCCACAATCATGTCCACCGAATCCTCCACAAAGTCCTGGCAGATGGTTTCCGCTTTCTCAGGATCTCCCTGAGCGTTCTGATAGTCGATCTCCACCTGGGTGTCGTCACAGCCCCACTCTTCCAGCCGGCTCATAAAAGCCTGCCGGAGATTGTCCAGGGCGTCGTGTTCTTCATATTGAATCAGCCCAATCTGCCAAGGACCGGATTTCTCCGGCTCCTCCTCCACCGTAGAGGATTGGGGCAGGCTGCTGGAGGGCAGGGAAGACTCTTCTTCCTTTCCCTGGCAGCCTCCCAGGACCCCTACCAGCAAAACCAGGCACAGTAGGGCGCTGCATAGTTTTTTCATGGCTTCGACCTCGCTCCTTTCAAAGGAATAGGAAAAAAGTCCCTGGGGCCCCCCAAGGAGGGCATACAGGGACTTTCCAAATCCGGCTGACGCCGGGAATCGTTCCTCCGCTTTGCCTTATTAAAGCACAGGAAGCGGGCTTTGTCAAGGGCGGTCAGGCCCCCTGAATCAGGGAGATCAGACTGTCGATATCCGAGGACCGGACCAGTCCGTTGTACTGGTCGTTCAAAGTGGCCGCATAGCGGTCCTGGCCCTCCACCTTGTAGTAATTGATCTGAACAGGGTCGGAGCCGTCAAAGTATTCCACCTCTACCTGGAGCTGAGGGGTATCCCCGTAGGTGGCCTGGTCCATGGACAAAATGGAAATCCCCATGGCCTGGTCAAAAAGCTCCTGATAGGTTTCGTACTCCACTTCTGCCCCGGAGGGATCGGCCACCGTGTAGGTGTAAGAGATGCTGGTATCCGTAGAGGCGTCTTCATCCTCGGTCCGGGTCACCGTGTACTGGTACACCTGGTCCCCTTCCACCGTAAAGGTCAGGGAGCTCACTGCTGCAATATCCGGCTGCCAGATGGTGCTGTCTCGGAGATCTTCCACCTGGGCGTCCGTCCAGGCTTCCACGTCGCTGTCGCTGACCAGGTAGATGAATTCCCCTTCATCCGCCACCAAATACCGGTTGCCGTCCTCGTTTTTGGCGCTGACCTGCAGGGTGTGAACCTCCTCGTTCATCAGGAAGGTCACTTCCGCGGCGGGTTCCGTCAGGCCGTAAGTGGCCAGATTTTCATCCGTCCGGTCGCACACCACCGCCTGAGCCGTCAGGCTCTTCAGGGCGGTGACCAGGGAACTGGCGTTGCTGGCGCTGGCCCGGATGGGCTCCCACATTTCATAGCTGTCATTTACGTCGTCATACTGAATCAGGATGGAATCTTCCCCGGGCCGGGTGATCTCCACCGAGTACAGCACATCTTCCAAGGTCTCTTCGGAGCTGGTGCCCGTGTTGTCCGTCCGGTCCGCCACAGAATAGACCTGGGTGTCCACGAAATCCATGGGGCTGCCCAAAAGGCCTTCATCCATGTCGCAGATGTAGACTTCTCCGTCCTTGAGCACATACCGGCCCACGGACTCTCCCGCCTGGGTGCCTACGGTGATTTCCTCCGTGGACCCATCGGTGTAGTGGAGGGTGAACACGCTGGCTTCCTCTCCGGAAAGGCCGTACTTTTCCAAATCTTCCAGCTGGCCCATTTCTTTGTTGGCGCTCAGGGACAGCAGCGCTTCGGTGCTGTCGGTGATGGCCACATGGTCCGCTCCGTAAGCGTCATACTCCTGGATGGTAAACACCACCGCGGAACTTTCCTCTTTCGAAGAAAGGGAACTGTCGGAGCTGGTCTGGGAGGAAACAGCGGAAGATTCCGCCTGAGAAGCTTCTTCTTCTTCCACCGGCACAATGGTAAAGGTGGCGTTGGTGTTTTTCACCTGGATGGAAGCCACGGTTTCCGGATCCACCTCCAATACGGGGATGGCCGCTTCCGAGGAGGAGCTTTCCTCCGTGCTGGACTCCTCCTGGGAGGGCTGGGTCAGCAGCAGGACCGCCGCTCCTCCTCCCAGAACCACCAGCACCAAAAGCATAATCAGGAAGGTGCGCAGGTTTTTCTTCATAGGCTTACAGGTGCCTCCTCTTCAGATAGATGCCCAGACCCACAACGAGGATCACCACCGGAATGCCTCCGGTAAACAGGATGCCCAACAGGGAGATGGTGCTGGAGGTGGCGGACACATCCAGCTCCATGGTCTTGACTTCCTCGGACTGGACGGTCACATTGCTGCCGTCGGTGCCGGTCATATCCAGCAGCAGGTCGCTCATATACTGGCTGTCTCCAAAGGCGGAGGTGCCCATGAAGTTATCGGTAAACAGATCCGAAGAACCGAACACCAACAGGTTCCGGGACACGGTTTCGCCGTTTACCTCCACGTCCTTGCTGGACAGGCTGGCTACGCACTGGACGCCGGTTTCCACGGAAGAGGTATCCTGGGTGTTGCTGGTGATCACATAGGCGCTGTCCTGGGTTTCCCACAGGGCGGTGGTCTCAATGCCTCCGTTGTTTTCAAAGGTCAGGGTGATGGGAGCGCTGTAATAGGAGACCAGCCGGCTGTACTCGTTTTCGGTGAGCACCAGGGGACTGGCGTCCACCAGCACGCCCCGGGCGTCAAAAGCGCTGTAGTTGGCGTCGGTTTCAGCCACCACGCCGGTGCCCACCTTCACGCCCCACTCTTCCAGGAAGGCGGACAGGTTGGGCAGATCCCCTTGGCTGGGATAGCAGCTGACCAGCAGCGTCACAGGCACATCCCGGGTTTCGTCCTCCAGGTAATCCCGCAGCTTCTGGATTTCCTCGGGAGCGTAGTCGGTGGTGGGGGTGGCCACCATCAGCACCTGGGTGTCCTCAGGAATGTCCTGAGTGAGGGTGTCCACTTCCTGAACCTGGAAATTCTGCTGCTCCATCATATCCACAAAGGAGGTCATGTTGCTGGTGGAGAGCATTTCTCCGTGACCGGTGATGATGGACATGACAGGCACCTGGTCCATATTGACCATTTCCAAAGCAGCCGCCAAAGCGCTGTCCACCTTGGAGTTGATGGTGGAGTTGGTATCGCTGTCCACAATGAACAGGTCGTTGACCGTCAGCACCTGATAGCGCAGGTCAGACTTCACCAGCACCTTGCCGGTGGTCAGGCTTTCGCCCTCATACTGGCTGACAAAATCCGGGTTGGTATCCGGATCCACATATTCCATGTGGATCTTGGGGTTGACCTCCTGGAGCCGCTTGACCAGGTTGGAAACCTGGCTGTACTCCATGCCCCGCTGGACATAGGAGGAATAAATCTGGTTCTGCTCGTAGCCTTCCTGGGTGCCCATCAGGTAGATGGTCACATCCCGGTCCACGCTCTTGGCAACTTCCAGGGCCTGATCCGACAGGGAATTCACCTTCTGGGCGGTCAGGTCAATATCCAGGGAGGGGAACCGGTCGGTCAAAGCGGACACCAGCACGTTAAGCACCACCACAATGGCGATGAACACCACGGAAAGCACCGTGGCCATGCCTCCCCGCTTGAACTTGTTCTTGTTGAAGGCCTTGTGCTGCTTGGGCGCCTTCACAGGCGCCGGAACTGCCGGCTGGGGGGCGGGGGTTGCCGGAGAGGCTTCCTGAACCTCCGGGGCCGGAGCTGCCTCAGGGGTTTCCTGGGGCTGGGATTGTCCCTGGGCTTCGGGCGCCGTCTGGGGGACGGGCTGCTCAGTCTGAGGCCCCTGCTGGGGCTGCAGGTTTTGATCCGTCTGTTTCGTTTCCATATGCCTCGTCCTCCTTAGCTCCAACGGCGGCTCTCCACCTTGCGGGCGGTGAGAAAGATAAACACCGCGGCCACGCTCAGGAAGAAGACCACATTGGAGATGCTTAAAATCCCTTGGGTAAAGGTTTCGTAACGGTTGTTAAAGGAGATCCACTGGACCACGGTGGAAACCACTTCGTTGTCCACCGCGTTGGTGAGCATGTCCAGATACATCAGCAGCACGGAGATCAGGAAGGTGCCGATGGCGGCAATCACCTGGCTCACGGTCAGGCTGGAGATGAACACCCCGATGGCGATCATGGCGGCCCCATAGAGGAGGGTCCCCAGGAAATTGCCCATAATCTCACCCCAGCCAGGGTGGGAGAAGGTGCTCATCACCGCAGCGGGAAGCAGGCCTCCCAAAGCGGTGCCGATGAGATACACGAAGAAGCAGGCGAAAAATTTTCCCAGCACAATGGAGGTGACCCCCACCGGCGCGGTGAGCAGCGCCTGATCCGTCTTGTTTTTCTGATCGTCGGTCATGCTGCGCATGGTGATGATGGGAATGATCATCATGCAGAAGGAGAACATGGCAGAGTACACCGAGGGAATATACCCCGAGGAACCTAAGGCCATGGCCTGATAATAATAGAATCCGTAGAGGGCGCACAGCACCGCCACGCATACATACCCGATAGGGGAATTGAAATAGGAACGGACTTCCCGTTTAAAAATGGCGATCATTTCCCGTTCTCTCCTTCCTCAGTGGTTTCCGGCGCCTGGTTCTGGGGGGCGTCCTGGGCCTCTCCGACCTGAGAGGCTGCCTGGGGATTTTCCTCCTGGTCGGAGGGCTCCTGAGGCTCTTCCTCCTGGGACACCAAAGCGGCGTCGGTGCTGGTCAGGCGCAGGAACAGATCTTCCAGGGTCAGGTCGCTGTTCTTCAGGGCCAGCAGAGGCCAATTCTTCTGCGCCAGCAGCGCAAACAGATTCCGGCGGATATCCGCGTCCGCCTGGGTTTCCACATTCAGTTCAATGACTCCGGGCTCCTTCTCGCCCAGGGAGATCACTTCTTCCACTCCGGGCAGAGCCTTCACCGCCTTGACCAGAGCCTGTTCGGGAGCCTCCACCCGGAAGATCAGCCGGTGATCGGGGGAGAGGTCGTGGGCCAGGGTGTCGGTGGCGCCGTCTGCCACCACATGGCCGTTGTTGATGACGATGATCCGTTCGCACACCGCCTGGACCTCCGACAAAATGTGGGAGCTGAGGATCACGGTGTGGTTCCGGCCCAGGGTCTTGATCAAGGCACGGATCTCGATGATCTGCTTGGGATCCAGGCCCACGGTGGGCTCATCCAGAATCAGCACCGGAGGATTGCCGATGAGGGCCTGGGCAATGCCCACCCGCTGCCGGTAGCCTTTGGACAAGTTGCCGATCAGCCGGTTGTACACATTGTCAATCTTGACCAGACGGCAAATTTCCTTGAGATGCTTTTCCCGGGGAAGTTTCGTCTTTTTCAGTTCGTACATGAAGCGCAGGTATTCCTTCACTGTCATGTCCTGATACAGCGGGGGCTGTTCGGGCAGATAGCCGATCTGGCGTTTTACCTGATCCGGCTCCTCCAGAATGCTCTTGCCCGACACCGTCACCTCGCCGGAGGTGGCGGAGAGGTAGCCCGTGATGATGTTCATGGTGGTGGATTTGCCGGCGCCGTTGGGCCCCAGGAATCCCACGATGGTCCCCTCCTGGATCGTGAAGCTCACGCGATCCAGCGCCAGGTTGCTGCCGTAGCGCTTGGTGAGGTTTTTGACCTCGATCATATCCGTGATCCCTCCTGTTTTCCTTCTTGGTGGTTTCCCGAAACGGCTGTCCGCCCCGGGCTGACGGATCCCGGCCCTGGACAAAACAAGAGCCGGGATTTTACACGGATTCTATTCTAGCCCCCGATTGTGAACATTTCGTGAAAGACTGGTGATTCTTTTGTCCTTTTCCCATTCCCGGTTGACGGGGCCGCCGCCCATGCCGTACAATAAGGGGGATGAAACTCCGAGAGAGGAAGGGATCACATGGCAGAAATTCGGCCTCTGAAGGCCCTGCGGTACAATTTGAACAAGGCGGGAACCATCGATGAGCTCACCTGCCCGCCCTACGATATCATCAGCGAAACACAGCGCCGGGAGTACCTTTCCCGGAACGGCTACAACGTCATCCGCCTGGAACTGCCCAAGGAAGGGGAAAATCCCTACGACACTGCCGCCCAAACCCTGGCCCAATGGCGCCAAGAGGGGATTCTGGAAACGGATCTCCAGGAGGGCATGTACCTGTATGAAGAGGAATTTCTCTCCCAGGTGGACCAGGGAGAGACCCGGAAGGTCCGGGGCCTGGTATGCTTGGTGCGCCTGGAGGACTTCCAAAACGGGGTGATTCTTCCCCATGAGGAAACCCTCAGCAAGGCCAAGGAGGACCGGTTCCGGCTCCTGACCGCCACCCGGTGCAACTTCAGCTCCATCTATTCCCTGTATCAGGATGAAGGCCATGTGACTGCCCAGCGGCTGGAAAACCTGTCCCGGTCCTGCCCGCCCCGGTACGAATTCTCCGACGGCCTGGTGACCCACCGGCTGTGGGTCATCAACGACCCGGTGGCACTGGAGGCTCTCCGAGAGGACTTTGCCGGCCGGAAGCTGTACATTGCCGACGGCCATCACCGGTATGAGACGGGCCTCCGGTACCGGGACACCCTGCGGGAGGCGGGGGTCTACGCCCCGGGCAGCGAGTACATTCTCATGACCCTGACGGACATGGGAGACCCGGGCCTCACCGTATTTCCCACCCACCGGCTGGTCCGGGGTCTGGACTCCTTTGACGGGGCGGCCCTTCTGGAGGCCTGCGGGGAAGAATTCCAGCTGCTGCCCCAACAGGACCGGGCTCAGAGCCAGGAAACCCTGGACCGGCTCTACGGGGAAGGCAAACACGCTTTTGCCCTGTACGATGGGAAAAGCTGGACGGTGCTCAGCCTGAAGGATCCCCAGGTGATGGAGCGGCTGCTGCCGGACAAGAGCGAAGCCTACCGGCTGCTGGACGTGTCCGTGCTCCACAGCCTGGTGCTGGAAAAATTCCTGGGCATCGACCGGGAGAATATGGCCAACCAGAAAAACCTCACCTACACCCGTTCTGCCCAGGAGGCGGAGGAATCGGTGGCAAAGGGGGAGAGCCAGTGCTGCTTCCTTTTGAACCCCACCCGGGTGGAGGAAATCGGTGCGGTGGCCCAGAACGGGGAGAAGATGCCCCAGAAATCCACCTACTTCTATCCCAAGCTGATCACCGGCCTGGTGATCAACTCCATGGACGATTTTACCGGCGCATAATTGCCAAAAGGAGCGATCTCGGATGAAAGAGCAAACACTGAAGGAAACCCTGGTCTTCGACGGAAACCTGATCCGGGTCCATGTGGACGACGTGAAGCTGGAAAACGGCGCCCCTGCCAAACGGGAGATTGTGGATCATCCCGGCGGGGTCAGCGTGGCGGTGCTCACGGAAAACAATGAGCTGCTGTTTGTGCGGCAGTTCCGGTATCCCTACAAGGAGGAGCTGCTGGAGCTCCCCGCCGGAAAACTGGAGCGGGGGGAAGATCCCTTCGAGGCCGTGAAGCGGGAACAGAAGGAAGAGACCGGCACCACCGGCAAAAACTATGTGTCCCTGGGAAATGTGTACCCCACCCCCGGCTACTGCGGAGAGATCATCCGTCTGTGGGCCTGCCGGGTGGACCGGGACGGGGGAGAGCTGCACCTGGATGAGGACGAGTTCCTGCAGAACCAGCGGATTCCCCTTGACAAAGCCGTAGAAATGGTGTTGAATAATGAAATCCCGGACGGGAAAACCCAGATCGGGATTTTGAAGACTGCCCGCCTGGTAGAAAAGGGCCTGCTGTAAGGAAGGCCGGGCCGGCGGGAACCACTCCCTTTTGGAGAAAGGATGATTTCAAATTGAAAGGTTTTGGCAAACTTCTTTCTTTGACCCTATGCGCGGCCCTGCTGCTGACCACGGCGGCCTGTTCCCAGGAGGAAAAGGACATGTCCTCTCAGGTTTCCACACCTTCCGTCAGCGCTGTGGAAAGTGAAGAGTCCCTGAGCAGTCAGCCCACGCCTACCCCTACGCCGTCTCCCAGCCCTTCCCCCACGCCGGAAACGGAAAGCTCCAGCTCCCTGGAAAGCTCCCAGGCAGCCGGGGATTTTGACGGGGAGTTCGCCGCCAATCCCATTGACGCCAAGCTGGAGGAAGATCTGCTGATCGCCTCCTCCACCACGTTGATCCAGCAGGCTTACGATGCCGCCGCCCAGTCCTGGCAGACTTTGATCCGCACGGCCTACGACGACGCCCTGGACGTTTGCCCGGAGGAGGAAGTTGTGGAGATCGAGCAGGAGCAGTCGGATTGGGAATTGAACCTGGATACCCAGCTTTCCCAGATCCGGGAAGAGCAGGAAGATACCATCTCCGCCTCCAAAGCGGTGGTGGACTACTACCGCCAGCGGGCGGAAACTCTGTGCCGGGCCGTCTTTGAGGCCTCCGGCAAAATGCCCCAGTTCCCCTCCGTGGACGGAGAAGTCCTGGGCTAAAAGATCCACTTGCTATCGTCAACCCTCCAGATCTCCCGGCATGGTCCGGGGGATCTTTTTTTGCCCCCAGAATCCGCGTTGTCAACGGCGGGGAGATCTGCTATAATGGGGCCAGTTTGGAAGGGCCCCAGGGGGGACAACCCTTCCGGAGCCACAGGGGAGGTATTGTCATGGAACCGTTGTCCGTTGCCGACGGCTTTGCGCTTTTTATGGAAGAATTGCTGAACGTGCTGGTGACCAACGCCATTCACCTGTTCGAGCTGGTGGGCGTCATCGTGCTGATCATAGCCGGAGTGCGGGGCGTAGTCAACTATATCCGCCACGACCCCATGGTGCGCCTGAACCTGGCCAAAGGCATGGCCCTCTGCCTGGAATTCAAGCTGGGCAGCGAGATCCTCCGGACGGTCATTGTCCGGGACTTAAGTGAAATCGCCATGGTGGGTGCCATCATCGCCCTCCGGGCCGCCCTGACCTTCCTGCTTCACTGGGAGATCAAAAATGAGGAAGCCGAAGCCGAAGCCAACCTGAAAAAGGAATTCCGCGCCCTAAAAGCCAAAAAACAGGGCGATGAAAAGGATAAATAAGAATAAAAAACGGGAACGCCCTTCCCCATGGGGGAAAAGCGCTCCCGCTTTTTTTAGGATTATGGCTCCCGGTGGGGGCCTTTTTTTATTCTTCCGGGTTCTGGGTTTCCTCTTCCTGGAACTCCTCCTCGGGCAAGTCGGGGGTGTCGGCACCTTCCTCGGCAGTACCGTCATCCTCGATTTCCACGTCGTCCACCTGGTCCTCCTCGTGAGGTGCCCGGGCCAAGGTGACCACCTTGCTGCCTTCCGCCAGCTTCATCACCTTCACGCCCTTGCTGGGACGGGCGCACTGACGGATAGAGGCCGCCGCGATCCGGATGATCACTCCGTCCTCGGAGATCAGGATCACGTCGTCATCCAGGTCCACCACCTTGATGGCCGCCACGTCGCCGAACTTGTCGGTGTGGTAGTTCAGAAGGCCCTTGCCGCCCCGCTTCTGGACCCGGTAATTGTCCGGGCTGGACAGCCGGCCGTAACCGGTTTCCGTCACCGTCAGCACCAGGCCGCCTTCCCGCAGGATGGACATGCCCACGATGCAGTCGTCCTCCGCCAGGCGCATCACACGCACGCCCCGGGCGGTCCGGGACAGCTCCCGAATTTCCGTTTCGTGGAACCGGATGGCCATGCCCTTCTTGGAGGCCACCAGCAAATCGTCGTGGCCGCTGGTGACACGGACCCAGCTCAGGGCGTCCCCTTCATCCAGGTCGATGGCGATGAGGCCGCCTTTCCGGGCGGTGTTGTAGGCGGAAAGCTTGGTCCGCTTGATCACGCCGTTTTTCGTCACCATCACCAGGTACTGGTCCTCGTCAAAGTCCTTGACCCGGATCATGGAGTTGACCTTTTCATCGGGCTGGAGGGGCAGCAGGTTCTTGATGTTCATGCCCCGGCTGGTCCGGGAGCCCTCCGGCACCTCATAGCACTTGAGCTTGTACACCCGGCCCAGGGAGGAGAAGAACATCACATAGTCGTGGCTGCCGGTGACGAAGATCTCCGTGGCCACGTCCTCTTCCCGGCGGTTCATGCCGGTCACGCCCCGGCCGCCCCGCTTCTGCAGGTGATAGTCGTCGGTCTTTTGACGCTTCACATAGCCGAAATTGGTCATGGTCAGCACGCACTCTTCCTGGGGGATCAGGTCTTCGATGTCCACTTCCCCGCTGACCGCGGCAATTTCCGTGCGGCGTTCGTCCGAGAACTTCCGCTTCATCTCCAGAGCCTCGTCCTTGACGATGGCCAGCCGTCTGGACTCGCTGGCAAGAATATCCAAGAAGTCGGCGATCTTTTCCTTGAGGGCCGCCAGTTCTTCCTCCACCTTGGCACGCTCCAGGCCGGTGAGCTGTCCCAGACGCATCTGGACAATGGCCTGAGCCTGGGGATCGTCCAGGCCGAACCGCTCCATCAGGGCGGCCTTGCCTTCGGGAATGGACTTGGAGGACCGGAGAATTCGGATCACCTCGTCGATGAAGTCCAGGGCGATCATCAAGCCTTCCAGAATGTGGGCCCGATCCTGGGCCTTTTTCAGGTCAAACCGGGTGCGCCGGGTGACCACTTCCACCTGGAATTTGATGTATTCCTCCAGAATCTGCCGGAGGTTCAGCATTTTCGGCTCCCCGTCCACAATGGCCAGCATGATCACGCCGAAGGTGGTTTGCAGCTGGGTGAAGGAAAACAGGTGGTTTAAGACAATTTGGGGAGAGGCGTCCCGCTTTACGTCGATGACAATGTGCATGCCGTTGCGGTCCGAGTGGTCGTCGATGTTGGAGATGCCCTCAATGCGCTTTTCCTTTACCAGGTCGGCGATGCTCTCGATGAGCCGGGCCTTGTTCACCTGGTAGGGCAGCTCCGTGACGATGATCTTGGAGCGGCCGGTTTTTTCATTTTCCTCAATCTCTGCCCGGGCCCGGACGGTGATCCGCCCACGGCCGGTGGCATAGGCGGCCCGAATGCCTGCCCGGCCCATGACAATGCCCCCGGTGGGGAAGTCGGGGCCCTTGATGTGCTCCATCAAGTTGTCCAGGGTGGCGTCGGGGTTGTCGATGAGGCAGCACATGCCGTCGATAACCTCCCCCATGTTGTGGGGAGGAATATTGGTGGCCATGCCCACGGCAATGCCTGTGGAACCGTTGACCAGAATGTTGGGGAAATGGCTGGGCAGGGCGGTGGGCTCCTTCAGCCGGTCGTCGTAGTTGGGGATGAAATCCACCGTGTCCTTGTCGATATCCTGAAGCATTTCCACCGAAAGCTTGTTCATTCTGGCCTCGGTGTAACGGTAGGCGGCAGGGGGGTCTCCGTCGATGGAGCCGAAGTTGCCGTGGCCGTCCACCAGCACATACCGCATGGAGAAATCCTGGGCCAAACGCACCATGGCGTCATAGACCGAGGCGTCTCCGTGAGGATGGTAACGGCCCAGCACGGAACCCACCGTGTCCGCGCATTTGCGGTAAGCCTTTTCCGGCCACAGGGTGTTCTCGTACATGGTGTAGAGGATGCGCCGGTGTACCGGCTTCAAACCGTCCCGCACATCGGGCAGGGCCCGCTGCACGATAACGGACATGGAATAGTCCAAAAAGGACTTCTGCATCTCCTTGGTCAAGTTGACGTCGATGATGCGTCCGCCCTGGGATTCTGGAATGTTCCCGGTGTTTTCTTCATGATCCATGGGTCATACTGCCTTTCTTGCCCCCGGGGGGCCACAAAATGGGTTTGCGAACCGAAATAAACGTTATTTGGAAGCAGGGGAACTTTCCCCCTGACTTTTTTTCTGCAACAACCAGGAGAGAGCCTGCTGGCGTACCTGCTGAGGGATGGATTCCAGGGGGATCACCAGAAGGGTGCCTCCGGAAAGGGCCACGGTGATCAATTTGCCGTCCTTTTCCTTCCCCACGGTCTTGATGGTGACGGACCCGTCCAAAGCCACTTCCCGGGCCACCTCTCCCAACCGGACGGAAAGGCGTTCCGGGGTCAGTTCCAGGGAGACGGCCTTGGGGGCCTGCTGGGCCTGCCGCTTCAGCTCCAGCCGGGGCAGCAGATTGAGCAGCACCAATACCACCACGCAGGCCAGTCCCAAAAACAGGGAAAACAGGTCGAAGGTGTGGAAGAAGGTGGCGAAAAAGATCAGGGAAAAAGCCCCCATAATCACCGTTTCAATGAGGATTTTCCGGGCGGAGATTTGAAAATCCCCGATCAGCTTCAAGGCCCGGTAGTAATCCTCCAGGCTGACTTCATAGGAAAACTTGATGGAATCCATAGGCTCCTCCTTTTGGGGAACAAGTTCCCCTTACACGTCCCAGTTGGCTTCTTTGGCGAACTTCATGATGAAGTCCCGGCGGGGCTCCACCTTGTCGCCCATGAGCACGGTGAACACCTCGTCTGCCTCGATGGCGTCCTCCACTTCCACCCGGCGCATGGTGCGGGTTTCCGGGTTCATGGTGGTTTCCCAGAGCTGTTCCGGGTCCATCTCGCCCAGGCCCTTGTACCGCTGGATGTCGTAACCGCTGCCCAGCTCCGCCATGATCTGGTCCCGCTGCTGATCGGAGAAGGCGTAGTAGTGGCGCTTGCCCTTGGTGATCCGGAACAGAGGCGGCTGGGCCAAATACACATGGCCCTCCTCCACCAGGGGACGCATAAACCGGAAGAAGAAGGTCAGCAGCAGCGTCCGGATGTGGGAGCCGTCCACATCCGCATCGGCCATGATGATGATCTTCCCGTACCGGAGCTTGGAAAGGTCGAAGTCCTCTCCCAGGCCCGTGCCCAAGGCCATGACCACGGGCATCAGCTTTTCGTTGGAGTACACCTTGTCCAGGCGGGCCTTTTCCACGTTGAGCATCTTGCCCCACAGGGGGAGAATGGCCTGGAACTTCCGGTCCCGGCCGCCCTTGGCGGAGCCTCCTGCGGAGTCGCCCTCCACGATGTAGATTTCCGTTTCGCTCACGTCCCGGCTCTGGCAGTCCGCCAGCTTGCCGGGCAGAGTGGTGTTTTCCAGGGCGGTTTTCCGCCGGGCCAAATCCCGAGCTTTCCGGGCCGCTTCCCGTGCCCGGGAGGCGGACAGGGCTTTGTCGAAAATGGTCCGGGCCGTAGCGGGGTTTTCCTCCAGGTAGGTCATCATCTTCCCGTAAACCATGGAGCTGACCAGGCTGCTCATTTCCGTGTTGCCCAGCTTCGCCTTGGTCTGGCCCTCGAACTGGGCTTCCTTCAGCTTTACGCTGATGACACAGGTGAGGCCTTCCCGCACGTCCTCGCCGGACAGGTTCTTGTCGTTGTCCTTGAGGATGTTGTACTTCCGGGCGTAGTCGTTCATGACCCGGGTCATGGCCCGCTTGAAACCGTCCTCATGGGTGCCGCCGTCGGTGGTGTGGATGTTGTTGGCAAAGCTCAGAATCTGCTCCTGATAGGAGTCCGTGTACTGCATGGCCACTTCCGCCGTGGAATTCTGGTCCTCTGCCACCGCCGAAAAGTGGATCACGTCCGGATGGATCAAGTCCGCGGACTTTTTCTGGTTGATGTATTCCACAAAGGAGCTGACGCCCCCTTCATAGCAGAAATTGTGGGTGTAGGGGATCTCCCGGTCCCGCTCCCCTTCCGGACGCTCCTCCGAAGGCCGCAGGTCCGTCAGTTCAATGTGGATGCCCGCGTTCAAAAAAGCCTGCTCCCGAAGCCGGGTCTTCAGCACGTCATACTCGTAGACGGTGGTCTCTTTGAACACCTCCGGATCCGCCTTGAACCGGACCACCGTGCCCCGGGTGCGCCCATCGGTAACAGGGCCCCGGTTTTCCAGCTCCGTCACTGCCTTGCCCCGCTCAAACCGCTGGAAATACAGGTTCCCTTCGGAAACCACTTCCACTTCCAGCCAGGTGGACAAGGCGTTGACCACCGAAGCGCCCACGCCATGAAGGCCGCCGGACACCTTGTAGCTGCCACCGCCGAATTTGCCGCCGGCGTGGAGGATGGTGAACACCACCGTCACCGCAGGCAGGCCGGTTTTGTGCTGAACCCCTACGGGGATGCCGCGGCCGTTATCGGAAACGTACACCACGTTTCCGGGCAGCAGCTTTACCACAATCTTGTCGCAGAACCCCGCTAAGGCTTCGTCAATGGCGTTGTCCACGATTTCATACACCAGATGGTGCAAGCCCCGGGGACCGGTGGAACCGATGTACATGCCGGGACGTTTGCGCACCGCTTCCAGGCCTTCCAGCACCTGAATTTGGTCGCCGTCATAGGCTTTCTGGGCCTTTGTCATATCCGTCATTTCGTTGATTTCCAATGGAAGTACCCTCCTACCAAACAGCCCCCGGATCCCCGGTCTTCCCACGGGAAACTGGGCCGGCTACGTAAAAACATCCAAAAAAACTATATATTAGTATAGCAGAATTTTTCCCGCTTGTAAACATGAAAGCCGCGAAAAACAACCCGGAAAGCGTCAGCTTTCCGGGCCTGGAGCTTTACAGCTCCCTCTGTTACGATTGTTCCTTCTCCCGTTCCTCTTTCAGTTCCTTCAATCGCCGGTTCACATACTCGGGATCGTTGTATTTGGCGAAGAAATCCTGGGTGATATCGGGAATCTCCACACTGTGCACCGTCCGGGTCCGCCGGGGTGTAGGCTGGCTCACCTGGGGCTGACGGGCGGTCTCCTGACCTGCTGGGGCACTACGGGACACCTGAGGTACAGGCTGGCTTACCCGGGGCTGCCGGGCGGTCTCCTGACCTGCTGCGGCACTACGAGACACCTGAGGTGCAGGCTGGCTCACCCGGGGCTGACGGGCGGTCTCCTGACCCGTTACGGCACGGCGAACCGGCTGTCCGGCAGTTGTTTGTGCTCCAACAGGCCGCTGGGAGGTCTGAGAAGGCCTCTGAGCGGGGGAAAGGGGACGGCCCGAGGTAATTTCCCCATCCTGGGAAAGGGGCCTTGCAGGACGCATCTGAGGCCCTTTCAGCTCCTGCTGGGAAACCGAGCCGGTGGTATCCAGGACCGTGGTGGGCTGATCCTGAAGGGCCTGCCGGGGAGAAGCCCCCTGGTAGGGTTCCTGCTGGAAGGGTCCTACCCTGTGATCCTCTCGGGGCAGATAGTCTCCCGTATCCGTAAACATGGGGCCTGTCTCCTGGGAATGGGACCGGCGCTGCTCTTGACGGCCGCCCCGTTTCTTTCCCTCTTCCCGGGGCACCCGTTTGATCACAGGTTTGGCCAGGTACACCAGAAACAGGCTCAGCAGGAAAAAGACCACAAAGGGCAGCAGCACCTGAAAACAGGTGGTCAAGCCCACGTCATCCAATACAAACCGGTGAAAAAAGTAAATAGCTCCTCCGGAAAACACCGCCAGCAGGGCGAACACATACACCAGCGGGGAAAGGAAGATATTGGAGATGCCGCCGCAGCGGGGACACTGATATTCCCCCTGGCGTTTCAAGGACCAGGTCCGAATCAAATTTACCCGCTTTTTGCAATAGGGGCATCTGGGTACTCCAAAATACTGCATAGCAACCAACCTTTCCGAAAAAACTTCCGCAACTGGATCAGGGGCCCAAAAAGGAATCGGGCCGGCCCGCTGCCCGCCGAAGCAGGGTAGCGGTGGAAATTTGGGAGATGTAAACGGTCTCCCGGCCGTTTTCCACACACAGGATAAAGGATCGGGGCAATTCCATGGACACGTTCACCACCCGGCCTTCCCGTTGGGCCCGGGCCAAAAAATCCCGGGTATGACGGGAAACGGTGGAGTTATCCAGATCGAACACCCCTACAATGGTTTTATCGTTGACCACCGTATTCTGTCCCAAATGCAGGTACATGGCTTTTCCTCCCAACGCCCGGTCAGCCTACCTGTTCCGGGGTGATGTTGCCCTCTTCCACCCGGAACCGCATTCCCGTTTCCTGAAGACTCACCGTCTCAGGGCTGCAGCAGGTGAGAAACACCTGGCGGCCGTGCAGGTGATTGAGCAGGTAATCCTGACGGCTCTGGTCCAATTCGCTCATGACGTCGTCCAACAGCACCATGGGCGTTTCCCCGGAAAGCTGGGACAACACCTGAGCTTCCGCCAGTTTCAGGGCCAGCACGGCGCTGCGCTGCTGCCCCTGGGAACCGTACATCCGGGCGGAAAGGCCTCCCAGGAGAATCTCCAGGTCATCCCGATGGGGACCCGCCGAGGTAAACCCGGACCGGAGATCGGAACGCAGCGTCCGGTTCAGCTCCCGGCGGAAAGCCTCCTCCCAGTCTGCGGGGGAATCTCCCCGGGCCAAGGAGGGAGCGTAGGAAAGTTCCAGGGCTTCCTTTCCCCGGGAAATACCCTCATACACCTGACGGGCTTTGGGGGCCAGCTGTTCCACATACCGCCGGCGTTCCTCCATCACCGTCACTCCCAAATGGGCAAGCCTTGCATCCCAGACCTCCAGAGTGTCCTGGAGCTCCGGAAACCGGCCGATGTCCTTGAGCAAAGCGTTCCGCTGAGCCAGGGCCCGGTGATACAGATTCAGAGCTCCAGCGTACCCGGGCCGCAGCTGGCACAGAGCTCCGTCCAAAAAGCTCCGGCGCCTGGCCGGACCTTCTTTGATCAAGAGCAGATGCTCCGGGGAAAAGATCACCGCCCGGATCTTGCCCACCAGGGCAGAACCGGTTTTCTTTTTCACTCCGTTGATCACCGAGCTGCGCCGGCCGTTCTCCAAGCGGAGCAGGGCCTTCTGATCCCGGCCCTCACTGAAAAAGTCCAGGGCAAGAGAAGCGGAGGAAGCGTTTTCCCCGGTGGCAGGATCCAGCCGGGGCAGTTCCGTATCCTTGGCACCCCGGAAGGAATGGCCTCCCGTAAAGAGCCACAGGCTCTCCAGCAGGTTGGTTTTTCCCTGGGCATTGTCCCCGTAAATCACGTTGACCCCAGAACAGGGAAACAGCTCCCCATCCTTCAGATTCCGAAACCCCTGATAGGCCAACCGTGTCACAACCATGAACCGCTTTCTCCTCTCCCGGCCTTTCTTATTCTTCCCTCAGAGAGATCTGAAACTCCCTGTCTCCCAAGGAAATCCTGTCTCCCGGACGGAGTTTTTTCCCCCGCTGGGGGCAAACCTCTCCGTTGACCAGCACATGACCTTCCTGAATCAGGGATTTTCCCTGGCCGCCGGTGTCCACCAGACCGCTCAATTTCAAGGCGGCGTCCAACCGGATATACTCTGTGGTGATGAAAATCTCTTCCATAGGGCACCTCTTACTCGCTCTTGAGCCGGACCGGCAGCACCAGGAACAGGAAGTTGTCCCCTTCCTTGGGTACCACTTTCATGGGGCTCAAAGGTCCGCCCAGCTGAATTTTCACTTCATCGCACTCGGTGTTCCGAAGAGCTTCCAGAAGATACCGGTTATTGAAGCCGATTTCCACGCTCTGACCGGTCATTTCCACGTCCAGCTGATCGCTGGCACGGCCCATGGAGGTGGTGCAGTTGAGCTTCATTTCGTTGTCTGCAAACAGGCAGCGGACCGGGCTCTTCAGCCGGTCGGTGATCAGCAGGGACACACGCTCCACACTCTCAATGGCTTCCCGGGTTTTCAGGATCACTTCCGTCTGGCTTTCCGGGGGAATAGCTGCTTTATAATTGAGGAATTCCCCTTCCAGCAGGCTGGAAATCACCGTGTAATTGTCGATGGTAAAGAGAATATGACGCCGTCCCGCGGAGATTTCCACGGAATCGTCCGTATCCTTTAACAGTTTGAGGATTTCCCCCAAGGTCTTTCCGGGCACTACAAAGGACAGGTCCTCGGAGAAGTTCACAGGTTCACTTCGTTTGGCCAACCGGTATCCATCCACGCTGACCACATCCAGCATCCCCTGTTCTAAATGGAACAGACTGCCCTGATGGATGGGCTTGGCGTCGCTTTCCGCCACGGCAAACAGGGTTTGCCGGATCATGCTCTTCAAGAGATTGGAAGGCAGAGTGATCTGAGTGGAATCGGAAAGCCGGGGCAGCTCCGGGAATTCCTCGGCGGGAATTCCAATGATGGTAAACCGGCTGTAGCCGCTTTCCAGGGTGGCCATATTTTTTTCGTCCACGGAAACAGTGAGAGTCTCCGCAGGGCTCCGGCGGACAATGTCGGAAAACAGTTTTGCGCTGAGCACTGCCTTGCCAGGTTCCCCAATTTGTGCGGGAATCACGGTGGTGATCCCCAGTTCCAAATCGTAGGCGCACAATTCAAGTGAATTTTCGCCCGTGCTGAGCAGGATCCCCTCCAGAGCGGGAATGGAGGTTTTGGTGGAAACCGCTCTTTGAATGTTGCTGACCGCTTCACTTATATCACTTTTTTTGACCGTAAATTTCATAGGCTACACCTTTCCGGCCGGTTTCCCCTAGAACGGGAAGGGCCCCGGCCCGCACTTATTATGTCTTTATTCTATGATAGATTTAGCAGTAGTAATAGGGGGTGTGGATTCTGTGGAAAAGGGAAACAAATCCAGATTTGGCGCCAATTTGAGCGGGGGAACTTTTCCAGATTCCACTGTGGAGAGCTTGTGGAGGAATGTGCAGAGCCATTTTTTCTTCCACAGGCTGTTGAAATCCCGGTGTGGAATGTTGAGGAAAGTGTGGAAAAAAATTCGGGTAAAAAAAATAGGGGCCGGGGGTATTTATTGAATGCGTTCGATGAAATTGATCCCCTCAAACTCAGAAAATGCTTCGATGATCTGAGAATGGGAAAAGGGATGGTTCTTGCATACATTAAATACCGCGCTGACGGTTTTCCCCTTGTGGTAGTCCCGTTTTTCCATTTGAATATCCGAGATGGAAAAGCCTTTTTGTCGGAGCATATGGATAAATTGGCTCAGGCTTTTTCCCGTTTCAAATTCCGCAAAAAAAGTCATGTCCCGGGCAGTTTCCGCCACCCGGCGCTCCAGGCGCTGCATCAGAGTCATGCCCAGGAAAATCAGTGCCGTACACAGAATGGCACCCCAATAAAACCCGATGCCCACTGCCAGCCCAATGCATGCGGCAGCCCAGAGGCCCGCCGCTGTGGTGAGGCCCCGCACCTGGGGTTTCTTGGTGATGAGGATGGTGCCGGCGCCCAAAAAGCCGATGCCGCTGATCACTTGGGCTCCCAATCTGGCGGGATCCCCTGTTTGAAAGCGCGTGAAAATATACTGCCCTGTGAGAGTTGCCAGGGAAGAGGCGACGCATACTGTTATATAGGTGCGGAATCCGGCGGGGCGGCCTTTTTTGCCCCGTTCAATTCCCAAAATTCCGCCCAGCCCCATGGCCAGGGCCAAGCGGAACAAGATGGAGACTCCGTTGAGTTCCTCCAGGTACGTCCCTGCCGCGGACAACAGTTCCAGCATTCCATCAGCCCCCTTTGGGAGTCCTGTTACCGGTCCCGAATATTTTTGATGATGTCATCCACCATGGCCTTGGTGTGGGAATCCTTTTTCAGGTCCTTCTCTACCTGGTGAATGGCGTAGATCACCGTGGAATGGTCTCTGCCTCCGAAGGTTTGACCGATGTCCACCATGGACATCTGGGTGATCTCCCGAACAATATACATGGAAACCTGCCGGGCCTTGGAAATGTTGGAGTTGCGCTTCTGGGAGCGGATGTCCTCCGGGGTGATCCCTCCATAGGTCCGGGCCACCTCCTCGATGATCTTGTCCACGGTCACCGGGGTAGGCTGGGAGTTGTTGATGATATCGCTGATGGCCGCTTGGGCGGTGGCGATGTTGATGGGCTTGTTTTCCAGCAGATGGTAAGCCCGCAGTTTTTTCACGGCGCCCTCCAGCTGGCGGATGTTGCTTTTCAGCTTGTTGGCCATGTACTCGCACACGGATTCCGGAATCTCCAGATGGAGGCTTTCCGCCTTCCGGGCGATGATGGCAATCCGGGTTTCAAAGTCCGGAGGCTGCACGTCAGCCGTGAGGCCCCACTCAAACCGGGTCTTCAGCCGGTCTTCCAGAGTGGCGATGTCCTTGGGAGGACGATCGGAGGTGAGCACAATCTGCTTTTTTGCCTCGTAGAGGGTATTAAAGGTATGGAAAAATTCTTCCTGGGTGGAGTTTTTGCCGGCGATAAACTGGATATCGTCCACCAGGAACAGGTCCGCTTTCCGATATTTTTCCCGGAAGGCCGCAGTGGTGCCTTGGGAGATGGCGGCGATGATCTCGTTGGTGAAGTCCTCGCACTTGATGTAGATCACCGACCGGTCCGGGAAGTTTTTCTTAAACTCCTTGGCCACGGCGTTGAGCAGGTGGGTTTTGCCCAGGCCCGAGTTGCCGTAAATGAACAGGGGGTTATAGAGAACGGCGGGCTTGGTGGCCACCGCCTGGCAGGCGGCGTGGGCAAACCGGTTGGACGGGCCCACCACAAAGGTGTCGAAATTCAGCTCATAATCCTCGTCCCCAGAGACATCCTGCTCCTGACGGGGCGGGGCCAGCTCTTCGTGGACGCAGAGCTGGAAGGTGATATTGTCTCCGAACACACTTTGAAAAGCCCGTTGCAGCAGGTCGCTGTACCCCCGCAAGAGCGTCTTTTTGTGAAATTCGTTGGGCACCTCCAAAATGGCCACCCCCCGGTCGAAGTCCAACGAGATGGGCTTCAGGCGGCTGAACCAGGTGTTGTACGCCACATCGGTGATTTGAGATTTACAGAACTCGCAGATGAGCTCCCAGGCCTGATCGAATGAATCCAAATTGATTCCCCTCCAACTTGCAATATCCCGCAACTGCTGTCGCGTCATTTCCCGATTCTGTACCTTTTGAGTGTGTTTTTGCACTTCTTCTTCAAAAGGTTGATATACAAACGAAAGTATATCATAGTTCCCCTGTTTTTTCAAATTTTTTTCCCCCTTTTCACAGATGGTTGATTTTGGGTCCAAAAAGCACAACACCTTGTGGTTCCCTTCACTTAACCGGGGAAAAACCCCATTTGTTGCCCCCGAGAGGACAACTTTTTCCAAAAAAAGTTTGAAAAAATCCGGAAGGAGCCCGGGAAACCTTGAAAAATGGGTGTTGACAGCCGCGGCGGCTTTAAGGTATAATGTTTACTCGCAAGGGAAAGAACCTCGAAAGGAGGGTGCACTATGCTGAGAACGTATCAGCCGAAGAAGCTCCATAGAAAGAAGGAGCACGGGTTCCGTAAAAGAATGTCTGACAGAAACGGTCGCAAGGTACTTGCACGCCGCAGGGCAAAAGGCAGAGCGCGTCTTTCTTACTGATGACGCTTCAAAGGTCACCTTAGCGTGGCCTTTCTTTGTTTTGCGTGTAAATCCCGCCGGGGACGGCCCGGCGAAATGAGGGCTTTTTCCATGGAGAAAATCGAAGCGCTTTGCCGCAACAACGATTTCAGGCGGATCTACGCCCGGGGGAAAAGCTATGTGAGCCCCTTGGTGGTGGTCTATGTGCTGAAAAATCGGACGAAGAACGTCCGGGTGGGCATCACCACCAGCAAGAAAATAGGAAACGCAGTGCTGCGCAACCGGTCCCGCCGGGTGATCCGGGAGGCGTACCGGGCTTTGGCGCCCCGGGTTCGTCCCGGACATGACCTGGTCTTTGTGGCCCGGGGGAAAACCCCCCATGTGAAAAGTACCGACGTGGGGCGTCATATGGAACGCCAGCTCATGGCCGCCGGGCTGTTGGAGCCCGGAGAGGGACGGAAGGGCGGCAAGCCATGAAACAGGTGTTTTTGTGGCTGATCCGCTTTTACCGCCAGGCCATCTCCCCACGAAAGCCCGCCATGTGCAAGTATATTCCAACCTGCTCCCAGTATGGCCTTGAGGCCATCGAGCGGTTTGGGGCCCTGAAGGGGGGGCTTTTGACCCTTTGGCGGATTCTGCGCTGCAATCCCTGGAGCCGGGGCGGATACGATCCGGTCCCCGAGAAAAAGGACAAGAAGAATTAAGACGGGCAAAAGAGGAGCTTGACGATTCGCTATGATGGCAATTTTCAATTTCTTTGGAAGTATCCTGGGCTATCTGCTGTGGTTTTTATACACGGTTTTCAAGAACTACGGCGTGGCTATCATCCTGTTCACCATCATTTTGAAGGTGATACTGTTTCCCTTTACCATCAAGCAGCAGCGGAGTATGGCCTCCCAGACGAAAATGGCGGCCAAGCAGAAGGAGCTGCAGAAAAAATACGGAAACAACAAGCAGAAGTATAACGACGAGCTCATGAAGCTCTACGAAAAAGAGGGGGTCAATCCCAGTTCCGGCTGTTTGACCACCCTCATTCCCCTGCCCATCATGCTGGGCATTTACTACTCGGTGATCATGCCTCTGTCCAACACCCTGCACATTGCATCGGCCCGGGTGGCAGAGGCTACCGACTATATCTCCCGCTTGCCGGGGGTCATCTCCACCGGCACCTCCGGGGGCATCTATTCCGAGCTGGAAATCATCCGGAATTTCGACGCCCTCAAGGACAGCCTGACCATGTTTACCCCCGACGACCTGCAAAAGATCGAGTCCTTTACCCACGGGTTTAAGTTTTTGGGGCTGGATTTGCTGGCCACGCCCCAGGGTTCCGGGTTCTTCACCTTCCTGTGGGTGATTCCCGCCCTGTCCCTGATCAGCAGTTTTGGCTTCCAGTTCTACATGTCCCACCAGCAGAAGGTCACCTCCGGCCAGTCTCAGCCCGGCTGCATGAAGGCCACCATGTATGTGCTGCCTTTGATCAGCGTTTACTGGGCCTGGATCATGCCCACCGCTGTGGGTCTCTACTGGGTGATTTCCTCCCTGACCAGCTTCCTGCAGAGTTTTATCACCAACAAGTATTTCAGCGTCAACCATATGACCGCCATGGCCGAAGCCCGTCGGGCAGTGAGTTTGGAGCTGGCGGAAGCTTCTGTGCGGCCTTTGCCCGCCGCTGCCCAAAAACAGATCGCCGATAAATTGAACGCCAACCCCCAGCAGCAACAGAAACAGGAGAAATCCAGCAAGGGAAACAAGCAGGGCGGCAAAAAGAAGAAGGGCGGCTCGGGGAACAACTCCAGCGACTACCTGGCCGCGAAAAAGTAAACCGAAAGGAAGGTTGCAGTCATGATCAGAGAAGCCATCGCCAAGGGCGAAACCGTGGAAATCGCCTTCGCCAATGCCTGCCGGGAGTTGGGCGTGGAAACCACGGAAGCGGAATTTGAAATTTTGGAAATGCCCCAAAAGAAAACCTTCGGTTTGTTCGGCGGCAGCCCTGCCAAGGTGCGGGCCTATATTGAGGAACATGACCCCGCCCAGGAAGCTGCCGACTATTTGAAAAATGTGCTGCGGGAAATGGGTTTGCCCGACGCCTCCGTGGAGATTCATCGGGAGGAAACCGGCGCGGCTCTCATCCTTTCCGGGGACGATATCGGATTTATCATCGGCCATCGGGGGGAGACCCTGGACGCCCTGCAGTATCTGGCCTCTCTGGTGGCCAACCATGTGGACGGCACCTATTTCCGGGTGACCCTGGACGTGGGCAACTACCGGGAGAAGCGAAAGGAAACTTTGGAATCCTTGGGCAAGAAGATGGCTGCCCGGGCGGTGAAGACCGGCCGGAACTCCTCTTTGGAGCCCATGAACCCCTATGAGCGGCGGATCATCCACACCGCGGTGCAGACCGTGCCCGGAGCCAAGTCTTGGAGTGAAGGGGTGGATCAGGGACGTCATGTGGTCATCGGTCCCGAAGGGGGCGAGCGTCCTCAGCGGCGCAACGACCGTCGGGGCGGCCGCGGCGACAACCGCCGTGGCGGCTACAACGACCGCAGAGGCGGCAGAAATGACCGCCGTCCCAGAAACGACCGGCCCCGGCCCAATCCGGCGCCCCGGGCGGAGGGACCCAAGGCGGACGATCCCAACACTCCCATTTACGGGAAGATCGAAAAGAAATAAATCAGATGGGGCGGCCGTCAGGCGGCCCCATTTTTTGCATGGTTGCAAGCGCGAAAGGAGCAGCTTATGGATAAGACCATTGCCGCCATCTCTACGGCCCCCGCTCCAGGGGGAATCGGCATTGTGCGGATTTCCGGACCGGAGGCTTTTGCCATTGGGGATCGGGTGTTTCGGGGAATCCGGAAAACGCCTCTTTCCCAGATGAAGGGCTACACCGCCCAACTGGGAGGGGCCTACACCCAGGTGGGAGAACGGCTGGACGACGTGGTGGCCCTGGTGTTTCGGGGGCCAAAAAGCTATACCGGAGAGGACGTGGTGGAGCTTTCCTGTCACGGGGGACTGTACCTGACCAAACGGCTGCTCCAGGAAGTGCTGGACGCGGGAGCCGTTCCCGCCGGTCCCGGGGAATTTACCCGCCGGGCTTTTCTCAACGGGAAGGTGGATCTGGCCCAGGCTGAGGCGGTGATGGGCCTCATCGGCGCCAGCGGGGAACAGGCCAGACGGGCGGCCCAGGCAGGCAGCAGCGGGGTCCTTTCCCAGAGAATCCGCCGGGTCCGGGAAAACCTGCTCACCTTGGCGGCCCATCTGGCAGCCTGGGCGGATTTTCCCGAGGAGGACGTACCCCAGGTGGAGGAGGGAGAGCTCCTTTCTAGCATGGAGGCAGCCCAGCAGGAGATTTCCTCCCTGCTGGCAGGATTTGACCGGGGAAAGATGTACCGGGAGGGCTTGGCCACCGTGATCGCTGGCCGGCCCAACGCGGGAAAATCCACCCTGATGAACCTGCTCTCCGGCTGTGAACGGTCCATTGTCACCCAGTACGCCGGGACCACCCGGGACGTGGTGGAGGAGACCGTCACCCTGGCGGGGGTGCCTCTGCGGCTGGCTGACACCGCCGGAATCCGGGACACCTCGGACCCTGTGGAGAGCATCGGGGTTGCCGCAGCCAAAAAACGTCTGGAAACGGCTCAGCTGGTACTGGCTGTCTTTGACTCCTCTCAGGAGCTCACCAAGGAGGATCGGGACCTGATGGACTCCCTGGAGGGCGTCCCAGCAGTGGCTGTGATCAACAAAACGGATCTGCCCACTCGAATTGACGTGGAGGAGATTCGGAGCCATTTTGAGAAGGTGGCCTTTCTCTCCGCGGCCCAGGGGGAGGGACTGGAAGAGCTGGAACAAGCACTGTCCGAAATATTGGACACAAAAGACTTTCATCCCGAGGAAGGGGTCCTGTTTACTCAGCGCCAGCGGCAGGACGCCCAGCGGGCTTACGACAGCCTGGAAGAAGGTCGGGAGGCTCTGGAGCTGGGCATGACCCTGGACGCGGTGACGGTCTGTGTAGAGGACGCCCTGAACTCCTTGTCCGCCCTGACGGGAGAACAGGTCAGCGAGGAAATTGTGGACCAGGTGTTTGAGCAGTTTTGTGTGGGCAAGTAAGGGAAATCATTGTTGCGCGTTTCTGACGCGAATCTGAGGAGGTCTTTTATGGTTTACGATGCTGCTTCCTTCGATGTGGCCGTGATCGGTGCGGGTCACGCGGGGATTGAAGCCGCTTTGGCCGCCGCCCGGTTGGGCTGCCACACGGCTGTCTTTACCATCAATTTGGACGCGGTGGGGAATTGCCCCTGCAACCCCAGCATTGGAGGCACCGCCAAGGGCCATCTGGTCCGGGAGATTGATGCCCTGGGGGGAGAGATGGGTAAAACCGCCGACGCCTGTACCATCCAGAGCCGGATGCTGAATTTGGGCAAGGGTCCCGCCGTCCATTCCCTCCGGGCCCAGATCGACCGGAACCAATATGCCCGGGTCATGAAGCACAAATTGGAATGCTGCCCCAATCTGGAACTGCGCCAGGGGGAGATTGTTTCCCTGAAGCAGGGAGAGGGGGAATGGCTCCTCACTTCCCGGCTGGAGGCGGTGTATCACGCCAAGGCTGTGATCCTGGCCACCGGCACTTTCCTGGGAGGGAAGGTGTTTGTGGGAGACGTGTCCTATGAGAGCGGTCCCGACGGCATGTTTCCGGCAGCTTTCCTGCCTGACTCTCTGAAAGAGCTGGGCATTTCCCTGCGCCGGTTCAAAACGGGAACCCCGGCTCGGGTGCTCAAGTCCTCCATCGACTTTACCCACCTGGAGGTCCAGCAGGGAGACGAGCCTGTGGTGCCCTTTTCCTATGAGACGGAGGAACCCTTGGAGAATAAGGCGGTGTGCCATGTGAGCTGGACCAACGATGCCACCAAGCAGGTCATTCTGGACAACATCCATCGGTCTCCCCTGTACGGCGGGAAGATCGAAGGCATCGGTCCCCGGTATTGTCCCAGCATCGAGGACAAGGTCATGCGGTTTCCCGACAAACCCAGGCATCAGCTGTTTATCGAGCCCTGCGGCCTGGAGACGGAGGAAATGTACCTGCAGGGCATGAGTTCTTCCCTGCCTGAAGATGTACAGCTGGCCTTTTACCACACCATTCCGGGCTTGGAACACGCCCAGATTATGCGGACCGCCTATGCCATCGAGTACGATTGCTGCGATCCCACCCAGCTTTCCCCCACCCTGGAATTCCGGGATTGGCCAGGGCTTTATGGGGCGGGACAGTTTAACGGCAGTTCCGGTTACGAAGAGGCGGCGGCCCAGGGGCTGATTGCGGGCATCAATGCGGCCCGGAAAATTCAGGGAAAGGAGCGGCTGGTGCTGGACCGGGCCAGCTCCTATATCGGCACCCTCATCGACGACCTGATCACCAAGGGCGCCAGTGATCCCTACCGGATGATGACTTCCCGTTCCGAATACCGGCTGGTGCTCCGTCAGGACAACGCCGACGAACGGCTGACCCCTATTGGCTGGGAGCTGGGGTTGATCTCCCGGAGCCGCTGGGAGAAATTCCAGAAAAAGCAGGCCCAAAAACAGGCGGAACTGAAACGGGCCCAGACCACCACCTTGCCCCCTTCTCAGAAGCTCAATGAGATTCTTGTTTCACGTGGAACATCTCCCATCACCACAGGGGCAAAGCTGGCGGATCTCTTAAAGCGTCCCCAAATCTCCTACCGGGATTTGACCCCGGTGGATGAAGGCCGTCCGGAGCTGCCGGAAGCAGTGCTGGAGAACGTGGAGATCGAGTTGAAGTATGAAGGGTACATCCGGCGGCAGAAGGCGGACATCGAGGAAGCCCGCCGGCTGGAGCGGAAACGGCTGCCCCAGGATGTGGACTACTCCCAGATTCAGGGATTGCGGCTGGAAGCGGGAGAAAAACTCAGCAAGGTGCGGCCCGAGAACATCGGCCAGGCAGGGCGAATCTCCGGGGTAAGCCCTGCTGACATTTCCGTG
>UQQZ01000026.1 GCA_900543305.1 uncultured Oscillospiraceae bacterium | reverse complement strand
CCGCCACTGTGGCCACTGCCGCAGCGCTGTCGGAATTGGCGTTAAAGGCAAAGAGAGCTTTCAGACCGTTGAGAATGGTCTTGTAGCAGATCCCGGCAGCCACTGCCAGGAATACCAAAGTCAGCACCACATACACCACCGGCAGGGAACCCATGTCCCCGGTGCCCGTAAACTGACCCCGGAAAATCAAATTCACAATGGCCAGCAACAGGGTGCACACTCCGGTAATCATCATCCGCAGGGTCAATTCCCGCATCTCTCCACGGAGCTCGTGGGAAATGGACTTGATGTCCTCCGGACCCGTGTAATCGTCGATGGATTCCTTGGTGTCGGAATCGGGAATGGGCGTCTCCTTGGGCGCGGGATTTTCCAGCTTCTTGTTGCGCACCCGGCGCTTGGGCGTCCGGCGGCGGTCCCGGGACTGAGATTCCTGCCGCAGCTCCTCGGACTCGGACAGCAGGGCGCTTTGAAGGACCTCCGCGTGGATAATATGGGTGGGCACGTTCCGGGAGCGGTATTCGTAAATGCTGCCCAGCTGAGGAGGTTCCATACGCTGGCGCTGAGTGGGCCGTACGGCGGGAGCCACTGTGGTGGCCTCCTGGTCTGCCTGAGCTTCCTGCCCGGGACGGGTCTCCTGCCGGGGACGCTCCTGAGCAGCGTGCCGGGGCATGGGAATGGCACGGGTGGCCTGATCTTCTTCCGCAACGGCACTCTTTCGGCTCCGCTCTTCTCCGGCGGGGGCTTCCTGCCGGGAAATCCGTCCGGTAGCCTGAGAGGCACCGGCAGCAACGGGAGGCTGAAACACCGTGGTCTCCTGGGCGGAATCTTCGGCATGGGCCTGCGGGACTGCCGGTGCTTCCCCGGATTTCCGTTCCGGTGCAGTGGGCTGCTGAGGTTCCTGGGAATCCATGGGTCCCGGAGACGCCAACACCCGGTTCACGGCTTCTTCGCTGACGGGCTGAGTCTCCTGCACCCGCTGGAGCTCCACCGTGTCGTTGAGCACGTTGAGCTTGATCTCCATGGTCTGGTCGTTGGAGGTTTCCAGCATGGCCTTCTGGATCTCGGGCATGTCCTCCTGAATCCGCTTGTTGCCTTCCACGCCGATACCGTGCTGGCGGGCATAGGGGTCCGCGGCAAAAGAGGTGACCGGCATGGGGGCTACCACCCCGAATTCGTCGGCAATCTGCTCCTCGTCCACGCCGGCAGTCTGCACCGCCTCGGCCACCCGGCGGCGGCGCTCCCGCTGAAGCCGCTGGAAGTTGGCCTCCACTTCGTTGTCGATGGCCTTTTTGGAGTCGTCAAAGAGAGTCTTGTAGGTCTCTGCCTCGGAGGTCAATTCCCCCGCGGAATCATATCCCATCCGGTATTCGTCAATGGGCTTGAGCTGGATGCCATAATACATGTCATCCTCGTTCTCGTTGTAATCGGGGGTCCGTTTCTTCCGGCCAAAAAGCCCCCACTTTTTCTTTTTCTTCTTCTTTTTCTCAGAGTTCCGCTCTTCGGGCTCCTCCCAGGACGCCTCTTCCTGGTCCTGGACCGTCTTCACCCGGGGCAATTCCAGAGTGCCGGTGGCATAGGCGTTTAAGTCCGCCTGATCTTCCCCTTCCTGGGATGCTTCCGGCTGCCGGGCCTCAGGCGCCGGCGTGGCCGGAGTCTCCTGCTTCGGGGCAGGTTTCTGTTGGGCCGGAACTGTTTGCGGGGCCGGCTCCTGAGATTGAGGGGCGGATTGAGGCCGTCCTTGCTGAGGGGACGGGGCCCCGGCCGTTCGGGGCGTCCCGTTCTCCTGGGCGGCCTGGGCCTGCCGTTTGGCCCGCTGTTCCGCCAAAATATCTTCCAGCGTGAATTCCTTGTTGTCCATACGCTGAGATTCCCTCCTTTTACGGATTGATGGCTTTCAGGCCGCTTCGTTGACGGGCCACCTCATAACAGAGGATCCCTGCCGCCACTGAGGCGTTCAGGGAATTGATGTGCCCCTTCAAAGGCAGGGACACCACGAAGTCCGCCTTTTCCTTCACCAGCCGGCTGACGCCGCTGCCCTCGGACCCGATCACCAGGGCCACCGGGCCGGAAAAATCCGTCTGGCACCAGGGAGAACCATCCATATCTGCGGCGTAAATCCAGAGGCCCCGCTCCTTCAGGGAGTCGATCAGGGAAGCCAAATTTCCCACCCGGGCCACGGGAAGGTATTCCACCGCTCCGGCGGAGGCCTTGCCTACCGCGTAAGTCAGTCCCACGCTGCGCCTTTGGGGAACAATGACCCCATGGGCTCCGGCGCATTCCGCCGAACGGAGCACCGCCCCCAGATTGTGGGGATCCTCCAGGCCGTCGCAGATCACAAAGAAGGGAGGCTCTCCCCGCTCCTGGGCCAGGCGGAACAAATCTTCCACCTGAGCGTATTCCTTCACCGCCGCCACGGCCACCACCCCTTGATGGTTGGCGCCGCCGCACAGATGTTCCAATTTTCTCGGGTCCACCTCTTTGATGGGCGTCCCCCCTTGTTTTGCCTTGCTGAGCACCGCCTGAAGGGCGCCGCTGCGCTCTCCCCGCTGCACATAGAGGCAGTCGATGGCCCTCCCGGCCCGCAGCGCTTCCATGACCGCGTTGCGTCCGGCGATTGTATCCGCGCCCCGGGGCCGATCTTCTTCCGGAATTCCCCGGCGCTTTTCCCTGTTCTTTTCCAAAATGGGCCACCCATCCTTTTCCTATAGTTCCGGCTTTTGGCCATAGTTTTAGTTATTGTAGCACAGTTCCCGGAAAATCTCAAATAAAAATGCGGCCAAGGCTCCCCTAAATCCCCCAAATTTTCCCTGCTCTGAGGAAAATCAGATAAAATTCGGTATTTTTTTCCAATGGATGCAAGAAAATTCTTTTTTCTTTCCCTCCTGCTCCAGATTTTCCACACGTTTACATAATGCGCAGGGGATTTCCCACCGAAGATGTGGAAAACTCTGTGGAAATTGTTAAAAACCCCTTGTCCCAGGCGGTTTTGCACATTCCACCGTTTTTGCCCGGTTTCAAGATTATGTAAACAACGAGCTTCTTTTTTCTTTTTCGCCATTAAAATCCAAGAAAATCGACCCTCAAAAAATCCACTAAATACGGGCTTTCTCCGGTATTTTACCGCCCCATCTTGTGTCAAGTACCTGAGGGGAACTATTTTTCCCACAAATTGTCCACAGGCATTTAACATACATTTTACCCCCCTCCCCCTTGGGGGGAAATTTTCCCGCGAAAAAGGGGGAAAAAGTCTGGGCTTTTAACCCTTTTTGTGGTATACTGGCGGCAAATCCCCCAGTTTTCCAGCCTGTTTTCACAAAAAAATTCCGAGGGCCCTTCTGAGGGTCCCCTTTTTCGAAAATGTATCTTTATTCATCTTTTCTACAGAACATACATTTTGGAGGTTCTCCATGAATTTGCCCGTTTCTTCCACGCCAGGCCTTCTCAGTCCGGCTCCCTTCGACTTGGCCCAAACCCTGGATTGCGGCCAGGCATTCCGCTGGATTCAACTTCCCTCTCAGGAGGGGCTTTCCCTTTGGGAAGGGGTTGCCTTTGGGAGCGTTCTCCGCCTGGCCCAGCAGGGCCGCCAAGTGTGGTTTTTCTGCACCCGGGACCTGTTTGACACCCTCTGGCGCCCCTACTTTGATCTGGATCAGGACTATGAGACAAAGCGGCAGGCATTGTCCGACATGAGCCCTGCCCTTCGAGAGGCTGCCGCCTTCGCCCCGGGAATCCGCATCCTTCGCCAGGATCCCTGGGAGGCCCTCTGCTCCTTCATCATTTCCCAGAACAACCACATTCCTCGAATCAAGGGAATCATTGCCCGGCTGTGCCAGCTGCTGGGAGACCCCATCTCTGGGGAAACCAGCATGTCAGCCCCCGCCGGCCTCCCATCGGAGATCCCCGGGGAAAACACCTCACTTCTCCACCCCCGGGACATGACCGCCCAGGCACTGGGCCTGGGCTATGCTTTCCCCAGAGCGGAGGCATTGGCTGCCTGCTCTCTGGAAGACCTGGCGCCTTTGCGGGCTGGATTTCGGGCCAAATATCTCCTGGACGCAGCTCGAAAGGTGGTTTCCGGCCAGGTGGACCTGGACCGGATTGCCCGTTCTCCCGCAGAGTGGGGCAGACAAGAGCTGCAAAAAATCTTCGGGGTGGGGCCTAAAGTGGCGGAATGCGTACTGCTTTACGGATTTCACAAGACGGAATGTTTCCCCATGGACCTGTGGATGAAACGGGCCATGGCCACTCTCCTGCCAGGAAGAAGCCCTCAGGAGTTCGGGGAAAATGCGGGCCTGGCCCAGCAATATCTGTTCCACTACAGCCGCCTCCACCCGGAACTGTTTTCCTCGGCGTCTCCCCGAAAAAAGTCCAACTAGCAACTCCGTTTTTCAAGAAAAAAGCCCTGTGGATCCAAGCCTGTTTCAGGCAGGACCACAGGGCATATTTTTTACAGACGTTCCCCCAGCAGCTGCACCAGCAGGGCGTTGGACACCAGGAATCCTTCCGGGGTAAAGGAGATCCATTCCCGATCCCATTTCAGCAGCTCTTTGGGACAGGCTTTGGCCTTCTCCAACGCTTCCTGAAACCACGCTTCTCCCTGGGGGCCAAACCAGGCCGCACAGTCCTCCCGGCGCAGGCCTCGTGTCAGGCGCAGGTTGAGCATGGCAAATTCTCCGAAGTCTCCTCCAGGGCCGTCTTCCACCGGCGGATTCCCCCTCAGAAATCCCTCCAGATCCCTGGGATAGTAAAACCGCTTTCCCCCGAAAAAGGAGTGGGCCCCCGGACCAAATCCCAGGTACTCTTCCCCCCGCCAATACAGCAGGTTATGACGGCTTTCCTTTCCGGGACGGGAAAAGTTGCTGATCTCATACTGAGTGTACCCCCGTTTTCCCAGCTCCTGGACGGCAAATAAGTACTGCTCCGCCGATTCGTCATCGTCGGGGACAGCTACCTGCCGGGCGGCAAAGGGCGTGCCCGGCTCCACCTTCAATAAATAGGAGGAGATGTGTTCCACCGAGAGTCCCGCCGCAAACTGGATGGATTCTTCCAAGCGCTCCCGGGAGCTTCCCGGCAGCCCCAGCATCAGGTCCAGGGATATGTTTGCAAAGCCTGCCGCTCGGGCGTCTTCCACAGCCTGGGCCACGTCCTCCCGGGTGTGGGCACGGCCTAAAAACCGCAGTTCCTCCCGATGAGCGGACTGCAATCCCATGGACAGCCGGTTAAACCCGGCGGCCCTCACCCCTTCAAAAAACTGCCGGCCCACCCGGGTGGGGTTGGCCTCCAGGGTGATTTCCGCCCTGGGGGAAAGGGAAAAGCCCTCTTTCACCGCCTGCAGGATCCGCCCCAAACGGTCCGCTCCCAAAAGGCTGGGCGTACCTCCGCCAAAATAGACGGTGCTAATCTCCCGGCGGTCAAGCCGTTCTCTCCAGGGAGAAAGGGATGCTGTTACCGCGGCGGTGTAAGCGTCCATGGCGGCGGGGGAATCGGGGAGGGAGTAGAAATCGCAGTAAGGGCATTTGCCGTGACAGAAGGGGACGTGGAAGTAAAAACCTAACATGGAGTCACCACCAAAGAAAAAATAGGGAGCGCGAAACGGGGAAAAGTTTTTTGGTGCCGCTTTTTTTCAAAAAAGTGGCGGTCTTAAACAGGCAAAGTGGCACTTTGCCTTGAAAAAACCAGGGACATTGTCATACCGGGCAAGGCCCGTGAACAATGTCCCGGATGGTTAGCACAAAGGGTTCCCCAGAAGGGGGATTTTTAAAAGGGCCTGGAGAAGGTAGCCCGAGGGCACCCAGCGGCTCTAAAGAGCATTGCGGGTCCAGGCGCAGCTTGATTATTCATCCAGCTTCAGCACAGACATAAAGGCCTCCTGGGGCACTTCCACTGTGCCCAGCTGGCGCATCCGCTTTTTGCCTTCCTTCTGCTTTTCCAACAGCTTCTTTTTCCGGGTGATATCGCCGCCGTAGCACTTGGCCAGCACGTCCTTGCGCAAGGCCTTCACCGTCTCCCGGGCGATGATCTTTCCCCCTACACAGGCCTGGATGGGCACCTCAAACAGCTGGCGGGGAATCTTCTCCTTGAGTTTTTCCGTCATCTTCCGGGCACGGCCATAGGCCTTGTCCGCGTGGATGATAAAGGAAAGGGCGTCCACCACTTCCCCGTTTAGCATGATATCCAGCTTCACCAGCTTGCTGGGCTGGTATCCCATAAGCTCGTAGTCAAAGCTGGCATAGCCCCGGGTGCGGGATTTCAGGGCGTCGAAAAAGTCGTAGATGATCTCGTTTAAGGGCAGCTCGTAATGGATATCCACCCGGTCCGTGTCCAGGTACTTCATATCCTTAAACACGCCCCGGCGCTCCTGACACAGCTCCATAATGTTCCCCACATACTCCGAGGGAGAGTAGATGTGGGCGTTGCAGATGGGCTCCTGGGCGCTTTGGATGGTGGCAGGGTCCGGGTAGTTGGTGGGGTTGTCAATGGTGATCTCCCGGCCGTCGGTGAGCTTTAATTTGTACACCACGCTGGGGGCAGTGGTGACCAGGTCCAGGTCATACTCCCGCTCCAGCCGCTCCTGAATGATCTCCATATGCAGAAGACCCAAGAAGCCGCATCGGAACCCGAAGCCCAAAGCCACGGAGGTTTCCGGCTCAAAGGTCAGGGAGGCATCGTTCAATTGAAGTTTTTCCAACGCGTCCCGCAGGTCGGTGTAGTGGGCACCGTCGGCGGGATAGATGCCGCAGAACACCATGGGCTGCACCGCCCGGTACCCTTCCAAAGGCTCGGCGGCAGGGCGGTTGGCCAAGGTCACCGTATCACCCACCCGGGCCTGACGCACGTCCTTGATGGAGGCGGCAATGTAACCTACCTCACCGGCGTAGAGGGCGTCGGCGGGCTCCAGGGAGGTGGCCCGCAAAAAGCCGCATTCCACCACGTTGAATTCTCCCCCGGTGGCCATCATGCGGATGGTATCTCCGGGCCGCACCATGCCGTCCTTAATACGCACATACACGATAACACCTCGGTAGGCGTCGTAGTAGGAGTCAAAGATCAGGGCCCGAAGGGGATCCTTCTCATCTCCCTGAGGGGCAGGAATGTCTGTGACGATCCGCTCCATCACCTCCTGAACATTTTCCCCGGTCTTGGCGGAAATCCGGGGGGCGTCCATGGCGGGAATGCCGATCACATCCTCGATCTCGTGGCAAACCCGGTCCGGGTCCGCGCTGGGCAGGTCAATCTTGTTGACCACCGGCAGAATCTCCAGCCCTGCGTCTACGGCCAGGTAGGTGTTGGCCAGGGTCTGGGCTTCGATGCCCTGGGAGGCGTCCACCACCAGCACCGCCCCTTCGCAGGCCGCCAGGGACCGGGATACCTCATAGTTGAAGTCCACATGACCGGGAGTGTCGATCAAGTTGAAAATATAATCCTCTCCGTCTTTGGCGGTGTACACCAACGTCACCGCGTGGGCCTTGATGGTGATGCCCCTTTCCCGCTCCAGATCCATATTGTCCAAAAGCTGGTTCTCCATTTCCCGGAGGGGAACGGACTTGGTCAGCTCCAGGATCCGGTCAGCCAGGGTGGATTTGCCGTGGTCGATATGGGCCACAATGCTGAAATTGCGAATTTTACTTCTGTCCATGTACATTTCTCCGTTACAGTTAAAAATAGGTCGTCAGCCTGAATCTGCCATATAGTTATACTCTTTTATTATAGCAGAAAGGGAGAAAAAAGAAAACTGCGAATGGGCGCAAAAGTTTTGGGACCCCTTCCCCGGGGAAATTCCCCGTTTTCCTTGCAATCCCTCCCCGCCCATGCTACAATATCCCCCAGTATGACTTCAACCAGAAAGGCGGTCCCTTCTTATGAAAGCTACCGAAAAAACCATGGAGACCATTGTCAACCTCTGCAAAACCCGGGGCTTCATCTTCCCCGGCAGCGAGATCTACGGCGGTCTCTCCAACTCCTGGGACTACGGCCCCTTGGGGGTGGAATTTAAAAATAACGTGAAAAAAGCCTGGTGGAAAAAGTTCGTCCAGGAATCCCCCTACAACGTGGGCGTGGACGCCGCCATCCTCATGAATCCCCAGGTGTGGGTGGCCACCGGCCATGTGGGCGGCTTCTCCGATCCCCTCATGGACTGCAAGGACTGCAAAACCCGTCACCGGGCAGACAAGCTCATCGAGGACTTCACCGGCGAATCCGCCGACGGCTGGTCCAACGAGAAAATGCTCTCCTTTATCCAGGAAAACCACATCAAATGCCCCAACTGCGGCAGTGAAAACTTCACCGACATCCGCCAGTTCAACCTGATGTTCAAAACCTTCCAGGGTGTCACCGAGGACGCCAAAAACGAGATCTACCTGCGGCCCGAAACCGCCCAGGGTATTTTCGTCAACTTTCCCTCGGTCCAGCGCACCAGCCGGAAAAAGCTCCCCTTCGGCATCGCCCAGATCGGCAAGAGCTTTCGAAATGAGATCACTCCTGGCAACTTCACCTTCCGCACCCGGGAGTTCGAGCAGATGGAATTGGAGTTCTTCTGCAAGCCCGACACCGACTTGGAATGGTTTGCCTATTGGAAGGAGTTCTGCCGCCAGTGGCTCCAGAGCCTGGGCATGACCGAAGAGAACGTCCGGTTCCGGGATCACCGTCCCGAGGAGCTGTCCTTCTACTCCAAAGCCACCACCGACGTGGAATACCTGTTCCCCTTCGGCTGGGGCGAGCTGTGGGGCATCGCCGACCGGACCGATTACGACCTGAAACGCCATCAGGAGCATTCTGGCAAGGATCTGACCTACTTCGATCAGGAAACTGGCGAGCACTACATCCCCTATGTGGTGGAGCCCTCCCTGGGCGCCGACCGTATGGCTCTGGCTTTCCTGTGCGACGCCTACGACGAGGAAGTAGTGGGCCAGGACAAGAACGGCAAGGACGACACCCGTGTGGTGCTCCATCTCCATCCCGCTCTGGCTCCCTTCAAGGCCGCCGTGCTGCCCCTGTCCAAGAAGCTGGGCGCCAAGGCTCAGGAGGTTCACGACATGCTGAGCAAGGACTTCATGGTGGACTACGACGAGTCCGGCTCCATCGGCAAGCGGTACCGCCGTCAGGACGAAATCGGTACCCCCCTGTGCATCACCGTGGACTTCGACACCGTGGGCGACGGGGAAAAGGAAGGGGACAACTGCGTCACTATCCGGGACCGGGATACCATGGAGCAGGTCCGGCTGCCCATCGATCAGCTCAAGGAGTACATCCGGGAGAAAATTGATTTCTAATCCGCTTCAAACATTCCCGGGGACCCTTCCCCGGACAAGCCCTTCGGCCTCCCGGCCGGGGGGCTTTTTTGCGCCAAGTGGCGACCAAGAAAGATCCCCCGAAACCCATTGAACAATCCCCCGCTTTGTGCTACAATAAATCGATACAGAAACTTTTTTGACCATCCCATTCAGCAGGAGGAACTGCTCTATGAAATATACCCGCCGTCTGGCTGCCCTGTTGGGCGCTTTGGCTCTGTCCGCCGTGTTGACGGCCGCCCCGGTTTTGGCCACCGAAGGGGACCTCCCCTCCGGCGCCACCGACATGCCCGGGGAGACCACCACGCTGCCCGAAACCGGAGAATCCGGCACCCAGGATCCCGCGGATCTTCCCACGCCGGAACCTCCTCCCTTCTCCGAACCCTCCACCAGCGATTCGGAAAGCTCCTCTTCTTCGGAGGAGCCTTGGGAGGATCCCAATTCCTCCTCTTCTTCCTCGGAAGAACCTTGGGAGGATCCCAATTCCTCCTCTTCCTCGGAAGATACAACGGAAGATCCCTGGGTGGGCTATGTAGAGGAGCCTACGCCAGAACCCCAACAGCCTGTGGACCCCTATGAGGGCACCACCGACGACGCCACTCCTACTCCCCGGCCTTCCTCCACGCCCCGGCCTGCACTGGAACGGCCCAAGCCTTCCCTGAACGGAGGAACCACTTCCAGTTCTTCGGAAAGTGAGGAAAGCACGGAGCCCAATTATGTGACCTTTGCCCAGCTGAACGTCCGGGGCAATTCCCTGGCCGCCACCGTGTTTTACGCGGGGGTAGGCTGTATTGCCGTAGGCGTTATCGGCCTGGCCCTCATTGTGATCTTCTACATCCGAGGACGGAAACACGCCCGGACCGAGGGAATCCGGGACGGCATTCTGGAAGAGATCCACGAGGCAGAAAACCGGCAGCGCGCCCCCATGGCGCCGCCACCCCAGGATCCGGAAACCGCCTCTCCTTCCGCTCCAGAGGATTCGGCGCCGGTGCTGCCTGAGGAGTCTCCCATGTACACGGAAGAATTCCCCGCCTACACCGAGGACGCCTATCCCCAGGACGGCTATGACCAGCAGCCCTACCAGGAAGAGTACGAGGATGCCGGCTCCTATGAGGATGCCTATCCGGAAGACGCTTTTGAGCAGCCCTATGAGGAGCTGCCGGAAGAGCCAGACCGAACTCCCTACCAGCCCTTGTATCAAGAGCCCGCTCCTCAGGATCTGGACAGCACCCACCAGTTTGACACGGAGGAAATCCTTCGGGAAGCCCTCCGGTATACGGAGGAAGACGACTCCCAGTCCTGACCCCATACACACTAAAAAAAGCCCCCAACCGGGGGCTTTTCTTTTTTGGTTATTTAGGGCCGGGCGATCACATCGCCCCAGGCCGCATGGGCGGCCAGCACCAGATCCTGGGGAGAGAGAGCCAGCTGCAAGCCTCGCCGGCCGCCGCTGACATATACCCGCTCCAATGACCGGACACTCTGGTCCACCACGGTGGGAAACTGTTTTTTCATGCCCAGGGCCGTGCATCCTCCCCGGATATAACCAGTGGTGGGCAGGAGATCCTTCACATGAAGCATTTCCAGGGATTTCTCCCCCACCACAGAGGCGGCCTTTTTCCGGTCCAATTCATCTTCCACCGGCAGCACAAACACATAGTGCCCGCCGCTTTTTCCCACAGTCACCAAAGTCTTGCATACAGCTCCCAAGGGAAGCCCCAGCTGCTTTGCCACATCCACCCCGTCGGTGAACTCCTGGCAGGGATAGGTCATCGCTTCGTAGGGAATCTTCATCCGATCCAACAGCCGAAGGGCATTCGTCTTTTCCAATTTCTCCTTAGCCATTATCCTTGTGTCTCCCCTCTGTCTTCCAACAGGGTAATCTCTACCTCTATGGTCTGTCTGAAGTTGGACTCGTCAAAGCGGAACAGGGTTACCGTCACCTGATCCCCGGGCTTATACCGGAGCAGCAGATTGGAAAGATCCGTAAGCTGGGTCACCGTTTCCCCGTCCAGGGCGGTGATGATATCTCCCACCTGGGCGTCGGTACCTGCGAAAGCGCTGTCCTCGTCGATGCTGATGATCCGGAAGCCTTGGGGCGTGCCGTTAAAGGTAGCCTCCATTTCGGACACATCTTTTCCAGAAATGCCCAGCCGCACACGGCCCTGCACATAGCCCCCGGACAAAAGCTGGTCCAGGATGTCCTTGGCCTTGCTGACAGGAATGGCAAATCCCATGCCCTCATAGCCCTCGGTGATAATCTTGGAGGAGTTGATGCCTACCACCTGGCCGTACATGTTTACCAGGGGACCTCCGGAATTGCCCGGGTTGATGGCGGCGTCTGTCTGGATGTAGGTCATGCCGTTTTCACTGTACCGCTCCACCGCCCGGTCCAGGCCGGATACGATCCCCCGGGTCACGGAACCGGCAAACCGGGATCCTCCGGGGTTTCCAATGGCCAGCACCCATTCCCCAATGGCCAGCTGACCTGCGTCCCCGAATTCCGCAGGGGTAAATTGGTAATCGTTTGTCTTGATCACCGCCAGATCTGTGGAACGGTCCACCCCTACCACCACGGCGTCGTAGGTCTGGCCGTCATAGGTGGTCACCGTCACCAGCACGTTTTTGGAATTGAGCACCACATGGGCGTTGGTGATCATGTACCCATCGGAGGTGGCAATGATCCCGGTACCGGTGCTGACCACCTCATCCCCGCCCTGAGAAACCTCAATGGACACCGTGGACTGAACCACCTTGTCATAGGCCTCCTGGGCATCCAGAGGATCCCCTTCTGGCTTCTCCTGAATGGTGATTCCCTGGGTGTTGGGCACCACGTCCACATCCGGCAAATCCAAGGAATCCTCCTCCTGGGGGGCTTCCTCATCGGGAAGGGGTTCCATATCTTCTTCCGGCAGCTCCTGACTGTACGCTTCTTCCTTGCCGGGCAGCAACGGTCCCGATCCGGTAACGGCGCTCACCACCACAAAGGCCCCAAAACCCAAAATCACTCCCGCAGCCAAAGCCGAGGCAATCCACAAAAATACCTTCAGCCCCAAAGACATCTTTTTTCGGGGGGTTTTGGGGGGCCGTCCCCAGGATGAGGGGGGCGGATAGGCTCCGGGCGCTCCCTGATAGGGCGCCGGCTGGGTTGGCATGTTCTGGCCTACGGGAGGCTGAACCCCTGCCGTCCAGGCCTGGCCGGGCTGAGGCTGTGCCGGAACCGGCTGGCTATAGGGAGGAAATCCCTGGGCGGGCTGGTTCCCGTAGGGAGATCCCCACCAGCCCTGAACATAGGGCGTTCCCGTGGGTCCCCAGGTCCCGGGCCCTGGCGGGGGCACCTGCTGGGGGGGATAAGGCATCCCCGGAGGCACAGGGGGCTGACTGCCTTCCTGAGGACTTGGGGCCCCAGCCTTGGGCGGAACGGGTTCCTCCATCTCAGGGACAGGGGATTCTGCCGGTTCCTGGGAAATTCCCTCTCCGGCTTGGGAAAAAGCGTCTTCCCGGGGGCTGGGAGCACCGGTTTCCCGGCAGGCGGAGGCTTCCCCTTCCGGAGCGGAAGATTCTACGGGAGCCTGGGAAGTTTCCTCCCCGGCCTGAGAATGGATCTCCCCACTCTGGGTGGGCTCCTCCGGAAGTGTCTGTTTATTCTGTTGGTCCGTCATGGTCCTTACTCCTTTCCGGCTCCTGCCGGGCTTCCTTCTTTTCCTTGACGCGGGTCAGCTTCAAGGTGCCGGTATCCTTCAGCTTGGGAGAAGCCTGGGGCTTGGGAATGTAAAACTCAAACCGGCAGAACTGTCCCACTGCGGAGCTCACGGTGATGTCCCCGCCGTGGAGTTTCAAAATGGTGCGCACAATATAGAGTCCCAGTCCCATGCCGTTTTTATCCCGGCTCCGGGACTTATCCGTCTTGTAAAACCGCTCAAAAATCATGGACAGGTCTTCCGGAGCAATGCCCTGGCCGCTGTTTTCGATGACCACGGTGGTCCGGTCGATGCCCTCGGTGATGAGGATGGAAATGTACCCTCCGGGGTTGGTAAATTTGACCGCGTTTTCGATCAGATTGTACACCACCTGGTGGAGCAGATCCGGATCGCCCCAGACCATCTGGGGTCCCGCATCCTCCAGGCCCCGGATCTCAATGCCCCGTTCGTCGATTTTCTGTTCAAAGGTGAGCAATGTGGACACCACAGTGTGGGTGATGTCAAACTGAGAGGGGTAGATCTTCATTTCTCCGCTGTCAATCCGGGACAGATCCAGCATGGACTTCACCAGCCGGGACAGCCGTTTCACCTCATCGGACACAATGTGCAGGTACTTATCCTGCTGCTCCGGAGAGATGGTGCCGTCCAGGATTCCGTCGATAAATCCCGCAATGGTGGTCATGGGGGTTTTCAGCTCGTGGGACACGTTGGCGATAAAACTCCGGCGGGTCCCTTCGGAGTTGGACAGGGAGTTGGCCATGTTGTTGAAGGACAAGGCCAGCTGGCCCAATTCGTCGGCGCTGGTCACCGGCACCCGGACGGAGAAATCCCCGCCTCCAAAGCTTCGGGCCGCTGCGGACATCTGCCGCAAGGGCTTCACCAACCGGTAGGCAAAGGCGCCCACCACGCAGAAGGTGACGCCCAAGGCCGCCGCAGCCGCCACCAGAAACATCTGGAAGGCCTCCTGCTGAAAGGCGTTCACCGTGGCGGCGCTGGTGGTGGCAAACACCGCTCCCACACACAAGTCATCCTCTCCCGTGTACATGGGCACGCCGATGATGTAAAAGGAACTCTGATACAGCCCTCCAAAGGTATTGCGCCCCTCATACATGCCCTGGGCCGCCTGGGCCACAGTTTTCTGGGGCACATTGGAGGGGGAAGTCAGTTTGCTGTTGGGATAATTTCCCAGGAGAATGTTTCCCTCCAGATCCGTGATGAAAATATCCGCGTCAATGCTGGAGGAGAATGTGGCCACAAACCCCTGGAGCACGCTGGTCTCCAGCCGATAGCTGCCCTCTCCGGTTTTTGTCAGGAAGACGCTGGACATATCCGCAATGGAGTTGGCGTTTTTCAGCAAAAGATCCTTTTTTTCCCCTCGCCAGTACTGGGAGAAGAAAATCATCATCACGCTGCCCAGCATGATAAAGCTGAGCACCACGAGGCCCATAGTGATAGCCAGATACCTGGTAAAAATGCTTTTCTGCATGGCATGCCTTTCTCAAATGGATGTTCCCAATCCGGAGGCCCGAAGGTCCCGGCTATGTACCCTTATTCCTTGACTTCAAATTTATACCCGACGCCCCACACGGTTTTCAAGGCCCACTTGTCGGAGGCGCCCTCCAGTTTTTCCCGCAGCCGCTTGACATGGACGTCTACGGTACGGCTGTCTCCGTAGTAATCAAAGCCCCACACCTCGTCCAGCAGCTGGTCCCGGGTAAACACCCGGTTGGGATTGGAAGCCAGATGGTAAATCAGTTCCATCTCCTTGGGCGGGGTATCCACCTGGACCCCCTTCACCTTCAGCTCGTAGTTGGTCAGGTTGATGGACAGATTCTCGTAGGTGACCACCTTGTTCTCGTTCTTTTCTTCGCTTTTCTTGCCGCTGCGCCGGAGCACCGCATTGATCCGGGCAATGACCTCTTTGGTCTCAAAGGGCTTTACCACATAGTCGTCCGCCCCCAGCTCCAGGCCCAGCACCTTGTCGAATACCTCGCCCTTGGCGGTGAGCATGATGATGGGCCGGTTGGACTTCTTCCGGATTTCCCGGCAGACCTGCCATCCGTCCAGCCCCGGCAGCATGATATCCAGCAGGATCAAGTCCGGGTTCACGGTATCGAACATTTTCAGGGCGGTTTCCCCATCGTTGGCAATGGAGGCTTCAAACCCTTCCTTTTCAATATAAAGCCGCAGCAGTTCGCAGATATTGGTATCGTCGTCCACAATCAAGATTTTTCCAGAGGCCATCAAAAGACCCTCCTTTTACCAGTATTTCACCCGATAGGTGCTATTCCCCAATTATGCTTTATTGTACCCGCTAACTGTGGCGAAAGCAAGAAAAAGAGATGAAGAAATTGTGAAACCCTCCCCGAAACCCCGGCGATTCCCAAAAAATCCCCCTATTTTTTGTGGCCTTTTTCCTAAAACAATCCTTGACTTTTGGGAAGGAGTGTGATAAAATTTCCTCACTTTAGCACATGTATGCTTTAAAGCATGTTAGCTTTAAAGTGTAAAATTACAAGGGGAGTGGACACCGTGAGTAAGGAATTGACCATTTGGGCCGTCATTGGCGTGTACGCCATCTTCATGCTGGGAATCGGGGTGTGGTATTCCCGGAAGGGAACCGATATGTCCGGGTTCACCGTAGGCGGACGCAACGCCGGGGCCTGGATCTCCGCCCTCTCCTACGGCACCGCCTATTTTTCCGCGGTAATGTTCATCGGCTATTCCGGAGGCTCCGGCTGGAACTACGGCCTGTGGAGCGGTCTGGTGGGCCTGGGCAACGCGGTGTTCGGCACCCTGCTGGCTTGGTTGGTGCTGGCCAACCGAACCCGGGATCTGACCCGCCGCCACGACATCAAGTCCATGCCCCAGCTTTTTGAAAAGCGCTTTCAAAGTCCCGGCATGCGGCTGTTTGCCTGTGTGGTCATCTTCCTGTTTTTGATTCCCTATTCCGCTTCTGTGTACAAGGGCCTCACCAGCGTGTGCTCTGTGATTCTGGGCATTGACGAACAGGCCTGCATGGTGATCATCGCCATCGCCTCCGCTCTGGTCCTGGTGCTGGGAGGCTACATGGCCACCCTGAAAGCCGACTTTGTCCAGGGCTTTGTGATGATGATCGGCGTGGTGGCCCTGATTGTCCTGGTGGTTCAGTCCTCCCAGGTAGGGGGCCTTACCACAGGCTTCTCCCGGATGATCGACTACATGAAGGCCCACGAAATGGCCCCCTTGTCCGGCTCCTCTGCCGTGGCCCTGATCTCCACCATCCTCATGACCAGTTTCGGCACCTGGGGCCTGCCCCAGATGGTCCACAAATATTACGGCATTCGGGACCGGCGGGAAGTGCGCCGGGGTGTGATCATCTCCACCTTTTTCTCCCTGCTGGTGGCGGGAGGCGGCTACTTTATCGGCTCCTTTTCCCACCTGTTCTTCGGGGAAACCATGCCCGAAGGCGGCACCGATTTTCTGGTGCCCATCATGCTCAACACCGCCGGCCTGCCCAACCTGCTCATCGGCGTAATCCTGGTGCTGCTGATCTCCGCTTCTGTGTCCACGTTGTCCAGCATCACCCTCACCGCCTGCTCCACCGTATCCATGGATCTGATCAAGGCCAGCTGGCTCAAGGGCCTGGGGGAGAAAACTCTGGCCACCATCACCCGGCTGCTGTGCCTGGCCTTTGTGGTGCTGAGCTACCTGATCGCCAACTATCCCACGCCCATTCTGGAGATGATGTCCTACTCCTGGGGGATCCTTTCGGGCTCCTTCCTGGCCCCCTACCTGCTGACCCTCTACTGGAAAAAACTCAGCCGGGCCGGCGCCTGGGCCGGAATGCTGGGAGGCTTCCTCACCGCCTTCCTGCCCGCCGCTCTCTCGGGCTTTACCACCCCCAACGGCCCCTTGTTTGCCTGCCTGGCCATGGTGGTTTCCTTTCTCCTGTGCCTGGTGGTCACCTGGATTGCCCGGGCCAAGGGCTGGAAATCCGGTCAGGGAAATCCTGCCTTCTACACCCAGCCCGATCCCAACGCCCAACCATAAAGAAATGATCTCTTTCTCCTTTTCGAAAGCAGCGCCGGCCCCCCGGTGCTGTTTTCTTTTTTCCTTCCCGCCGGAAGCTTCCCGGAACGCTGAAAGTAGAGGCAGGGGAAAATGCCCTTGGGGCAGCGCTGTCCCCAAAACGCACGGGGCAAGAGGGGAAAAATCTCCTTGGGGAGGTACCGCTCCCGAAACGCCCAAGGCGAGGGGGAAAATCCCCTTTGGGGGAGTCACCGCCCCCAGAACGCACGGGGCAGGGGAAAAATTTCCCCCAGGAGGAATTGACAAAGGGATTCCTCCGTGGTAATATGGTAACGTCACCACATGGTAACGTTACCACACAGGGAATGGGGGGAGAAAATCTCATGGGCAATGTGAAAATGAGCGACGTGGCCAAACGGGCCGGGGTTTCCCTGGCCACCGTAGGCCGGGTGCTCCACCAAAACGGCTACGTCTCCCGGGAAAACCGGGAAAAGGTAGAGCAGGCAGTGCGGGAACTGGGTTACATCCCCAACAGCGCCGCCCAGTGTCTGAAAAAGTCCAGCAGCCACATGCTGGGACACATTCTGCTGTTTTCCCCCAACCTGTTGTTCGGACAGATCAGCCGGGGGGTGGACCGGGCCGCTCAAGAGCGGGGATACAGCGTTCTGAGCTTTACTAAGTACCGCTCCCCCGGAGAGGACCGGCGAATCGTCACCCAATTGATCAGCCGTCAGGTGGAAGGGGTCATCATCACCTCGGTCTCAGGCTTCGACCCGGACCTGATCCGGCAGCTGGAGCAGGCTGGCATTCCCGTGGTACGCATTGAACGGGCAGAGGAAACCGACGACAGGATCCTGGTGGACGACTTTGGAGGATCCCGGGAAGCCGTCTCTTCCCTGGTCCAGGCAGGCCACCGGAAAATCGCCTATGTGGGGCTGCCTCCCGTCTTATCCGTGGAACGGCTCCGGCTGGAGGGCTACCGCCGGGCTTTAACTGAAGGGGGGATCCCCTTGAAGGCCGGATTGGAACGGCTGGTGGACCAGTATTCCCCTGCCCAGGGGTTTGCGGCCATGGCCTCCCTGTGGCAGGAGGAACGGCCCACTGCCGTGTTCGCCGCAGCGGACTCCCTGGCAAGCGGCGTCCTCCAATTTTTGTACCGGGAAGGGATCCGGGTACCGGAGCAGATCTCTCTCATGGGATTCGACAACACTTTGGCCACCCTGCTGGCCCCTCCCATCGACTCGGTGGGAATCCAGGCGGACCGGATGGGAAAAGAGGCAGTGGACCTGGTGCTCCGCCGGAAAGTGTCTCCCCGAAAGCCGGAGGACCAGGGGGAAGCCATCTTGGTGCCCACCCAGTTGGAAAAACGGGGCACAGTGGCCCCTCCCCGGCAGGACCTTTCATGAGAAAAACAGCAACTACACCCTGCGGAATCCGTGGGTTTGAGAAAGGATGAACGGAAGGTATGGAAACGGTAAAGGTAGGCATTGTAGGCTGCGGCATGATCACCGCCCGGCGCCACGCACCGGAATACACCGACAACCCCCACGCCCAGATTGTGGGATTCTACGACTTTGACCAGCAGCGGGCAGGCGAGCTGGCCGCAGGCTACGGCGGGAAGGTCTACGCCTCTCCGGAAGAGCTGTTCGCGGACCCGGAAATCGATGCGGTGAGCATCTGCTCTCCCAACTACACCCACGCGGACTACTCCATCCAGGCCCTGCGTGCGGGGAAACATGTGCTCTGTGAAAAGCCCATGGCCCTGACCCTGGAGGACACCCGCCGGATGATGGACGCCGCCCAGGAGATGGGAAAGCTGCTGATGATCGGACACAACCAGCGGCTGCTGCCCACCCATCGGAAAGCCCGGGAGCTGCTCCAGTCGGGGATGATCGGCAACATTCTTTCGGTCCAGAGCAATTTCCGTCACAGCGGCCCGGAAAACTGGAGCGTAAACCGTTCCAACACCACCTGGTTCTTCGACAAAAACAAGGCCCATTTCGGGGCTTTGGGAGATCTGGGGGCCCACAAGCTGGACATCATCCGGTTCCTCACCGGGGACGAGGTGGAGGAAATCTGCTGCGACACGGTGACCCGGGACAAGCGCTACCCCAACGGGGAGCTTATCGACCTGGAGGACAACGCTTCCGCCATCTTCCGGATGCGGTCCGGAATTTTCGGCACCATGAACGTGTCCTGGACCAACTACGGAGAGGAGGACAACAGCACCATCCTCTACGGGGACAAGGGGGTCATGAAGATCTTCGGGGACTTTGCCGACGACATTGTAGTGGAACTTCGGGACGACACCCGGGTCAAATATCAGGTGGGGGCCATCTCCACCAACGTCAAACAGCTGAAAAGCGGCATTATCGATGACTTTGTGGAATCCATTCTCACCGGGAAGGAACCCACCGTCACCGGGGTAGACGGTCACAACACCCTGGCCGTCATTGTGGCAGCCAACCGCTCCGCCCAGGAACGGCGCTGGCTGAAAGTGGAATATTGAGTACACATCCCTTCTTTTGGGGAGTATGAAAAAGCGCGTGGGAGGAATCGCCTTCCACGCGCTTTTTGCAGCTTTTCAATAGACCAGACGGATGGCTCCGGGCTTCAGGGAAAAGCGGAGCTGTTCCCCGCCCGGGAAATATTCTCCGTCCAGGGACCAGGGATAGGCCTGGGCGCACCGGAATTCCGCCTGCCGGATGGACCGCTGGAGAACCAGTTCCCCTTCCAGCCGGCCCCGGCTGATCATCCGGGCGATTTCCCCCAGCTCCAGGGGGTTCCGGGGCATCTTCACCAGAGTCAGCTCCAACAGGCCGTCATCCAGACCCACCTGGGACGGATCCAATTTGATCATGCCCCCCACAGAGGTGGAATTGGTCACCGCCCCAAACAGGAATTCCCCTTCCCAGGAAAAGTCCTCTCCCTCCACCTGAAGCTGGCAGGGCCGAATGGAGGGCAGCTCCCGGACGCTTTCCAAAATATAGGCCAGGTGTCCCAAAGCGGACTTCATCCCCTGGGCTGTCCGGTAGGAGGACTGGGTAAAGGCTCCCAGAGACGCCACATACAGGAAATTCCGATCCCCCAGACATCCCAAATCCAGCCCATGGGGTGTTCCCTGAAGAATCTGTTCCGCCGCCTGGGCAGGATCCCGGGAAAGCCCCAGGGAACTGGCAAAATCGTTGGTGGTTCCCATGGGGATGTACCCCAGAGTCAGGGAGCCGCCCAGCTCCTCCAGGGTGTGGACCGCCTGGCTCAGGGTGCCGTCTCCGCCGCAGCAGATCAGCAGCTGAGGCTGCTCCTTCACCCCTTCCTCCAAAAAGGCCCGGGCTTGGTCCAGGGATTGGGTGTATTCCACCCGGGGCGTGATCCCATGGGCCCCAAAAGCCTGTTCTATTTGCGTTCCGAATTCCCGGGCCCGTTGCCGTCCGGCCCGGGTGTTTACCATAATCCAGACGTTCATCTCACTGCCCCCGGCTCCAACGTACGGTGTTGGCCAGAATCTGGGCACACAACTCCGTGCCCAGCAAGCCGCTGTCCAGCACCATATGATATCCTTCCCGTTCCCGCCAGCTTTTTCCCGTATTGGCATGGTAAAAATTGGACCGGCGGTGGTCAAACTTGTGCAGCACCGCGGCTGCCTGCTCTTCCGGAATCCCGTACTCCTCCTGGGCCCGGCGCATTCTTTCGGCCCGGTCTCCGTGAATGAACACGTTGAGCACGTCCTTCCGCTGCCGGAGCACCCACCCTCCGCAGCGGCCCACAATCACACAGGGCCCTTGGTCCGCCAGGCGCTGGATCACCTGGGCTTCCAACAGGTTCAGCTGGTCCGTTTGGGAAATCTGAGGCAGCTGGCCTCCGGCGCTTTTGGCCATGGCCACCAGGGAATACAGCAGGGAATTGGTATCCGTCTCCTCCAAATGCTCGATGTATTCCGGGGTGGTGCCTCCCTCCCGGGCGGCCAACTCCAAAATCTCCCGGCCATACACCGGAATCCCCAGTTCTTTCCCCAGCAGACGGCCCACTTGGGTGCCGCCGCTGGCGTATTCCCGTTCTATGGTGATGATCCGATATCCTTTCATAGTTTCCTCCTTGGTCAGCTGGCCTGATCCTGGTCTGCGCTTTCAAACTGACTGTTGTACAGGTTGGCGTAAAATCCGCCCTTGGCCATAAGCTCCTCGTGGGTGCCCTGTTCCACAATGTCCCCGTCCTTCATGCAGAGGATCAGGTCCGCGTTGCGGATGGTGGACAGCCGGTGGGCAATGATGAAGCTGGTGCGCCCCTTCATCAGGTTGTCCATGGCCTTCTGGATGAGCACCTCCGTGCGGGTATCCACGGAACTGGTGGCCTCGTCCAGAATCATGACCTTGGAGTCTGCCAAAATGGCCCGGGCAATGGTCAAAAGCTGCTTCTGACCCTGGGACACGTTGGACGCCTCCTCGTTGAGCTCCATCTGGTAGCCTCCCGGCAAGGTTCTGATAAAATGGTCCGCCTGAGCCATTTTGGCCGCGGCCACCACCTCTTCGTCGGTTGCGGTCAGCTTGCCGTAACGGATGTTCTCCAAAATGGAGCCGTTATACAGCCAGGCGTCCTGAAGCACCATGCCGAACTGGCTGCGCAGGTCCTGCCGGGTGAAATCCGTAATGGGATGACCATCCAAGGTGATCTGACCGCCCCGCAGGTCGTGGAACCGCATGAGCAGCTTCACCATGGTGGTCTTGCCGGCGCCGGTGGGGCCTACAATGGCCACCTTCTGACCGGCTTTCACCCGAGCGGAAAAGTCCCGGATCACCAGGTCCTGGCTGTCCTCATAGCCGAACTTCACATGGTCGAACACGATCTCCCCTTGCAGGTTCAGATCCTTGGTGGAAAGTTTGGGCTCTTCGCTGGTTTCCTCTTCCTCGTCCAGGAATTGGAAGATCCGTTCGGCAGCGGCCACAGTCATCTGGAACTGGTTGGAGATGTTGGCCAGCTGGGTGATGGGCTGGGTAAAACTGCGCACATACTGGATGAAGGCCTGAATGCCGCCGATGGTCATGGCGCCGCCGGCTGCCATAGACGCTCCCACCACGCAGATCACCACATAGCCCAGGTTGCCTACCAGGGTCATGACGGGCATCATCAGGCCCGAGAGGAACTGGGCTTTCCAGCCGGCGTTGTAGAGCTTGTTATTTTCCCGGTCGAAGTCCTCCAGGGTTTCCTTCTCCCGGCCAAAGGCCTTGACGATCAGGTGGCCTCCGTACATTTCCTCCACCTGGCCGTTGACCGTGCCCAGGTATTTTTGCTGGTCCTTGAAGTGCTTCTGGGAAAACTTCACCAGCACCATCACGAACACCAGGGACACGGGAATCACACACAGGGCCACCAAGGTCAGCTGCCAGCTGATGGACAGCATCATGATCAGCACACCGATGAGGGTACACACCGAGGTGATCAGCTGGGTGATGCTCTGGTTCAGGGAGTTGGTCAAGGTGTCCACGTCGTTGGTGATCCGGGAAAGCACGTCTCCCTGACTCACCTTGTGGAAATAGGACAGGGGCAGGCGGTTGATTTTCTTCTCAATGGCATCCCGCAGGCCGTAGGACACATCGGTGGAAACACCGGCCATGAGAAATCCCTGCAGGTAAGAAAACGCCGCGCTCAACAGGTAAATGCCTCCCAGGATCAACAGCACCGTGCCGATATATCCGAAATCGATGCCTTCCCCGGCGCCGGTGACCATGCGCATGATCCCCGCCGCCAACTCGTCGGTGGCCTTGGCCAGCACCTTGGGCCCCGCAATGGAAAACACCGTGGAGGCCGCGGCGAAGAACATCACCAGTGCCATGGGCACCCAGAAGGGGCGCAGATAAGTCAGCAGCTTGCGGGAGCTGCCTTTGAAGTTCTTGGCCTTCTCCCCCGGCACCATGGCGCCGGGACCCCTGCCGGGGGCATGTCTTGGCTGACTCATTCCAATTCCTCCTTTTGCAGCTGACTTTCCGCGATTTCCCGATATTCGGGACAGGTCTTCAACAGCTCTTTGTGGGTTCCTTTCCCCACCAGACGCCCCTGATCCAACACCAGGATCTGCTGGGCGTGCATGATGGTGCTCACCCGCTGGGCCACCAAAATCACCGTGGCCCCCGCCGGGTCTTTGGCAAGAGCCTTCCGCAGGGCAGCGTCTGTCTTAAAGTCCAGGGCGGAAAAACTGTCGTCGAAAATGTACAGGGGCGCTTTCCGGGTTAGGGCCCGGGCAATGGACAACCGCTGGCGCTGGCCGCCGGACACGTTGGTGCCTCCCTGGGCGATGGAAGATTCCATCCCCTCGTCCATCTCTCCCACGAAGTCGGAAGCCTGGGCGATTTCCAGGGCTTTTTGCAGCTCTTCCTCTCCGGCGTCCTCCTTGCCGTACCGCAGATTGGAGGCGACGGTGCCGGAGAAAAGCATCCCCTTCTGGGGCACATAGCCAATCTGCTGCCGGAGTTCCTCCTGAGGCAGCTTTCGCACGTCCACCCCGTCCAGGGTAATCTGCCCCTGGGTCACGTCATAAAACCGGGGAATCAGGTTCACCAAGGTGGATTTGCCCGAACCGGTGGCCCCAATAATGGCCGTGGTCTCTCCGGGCTTTGCCGTAAAGCTGATGTGCTCCAGCACGTCGCTTTCCGCCTGGTCATACCGGAAGGACACATCCTTGAATTCCAGCAGGCCCTTGGGATCTTTCAGGTGTTCCGGCTGTTCCGGGTCCCGGATGGTCAAGGGCGCGTCCAGCACCTCCCGGATCCGGGCGGCGGACACGCTGGCTCTGGGCACCAGGATGAACATCACGGCAATCATCAGGAAGGCCATGATGATCTGCATGGCGTACTGGATGAAGGCCATCATGTCACCCACCTGCAGGGTGGATTCCGCAATGGCGTGACCCCCTACCCAGACGATCATCACCGTCAGCAGGTTCATCACCAGAGTCATGCCGGGCATCATGCCGGACATGACCCGCTGGACAAAGCGGTTTGTCTTTGCCAGATCCTGGTTGGCCTGGTCGAACCGGCGCTCCTCATGGGCCTCGTTCCCAAAGGCCCGGACCACCATCATGCCGGAAAGGTTTTCCCGGCTCACCAGGTTCAGCCGGTCAATGAGCTTTTGCAGGGAACGGAATTTGGGCAAAGCCAGGGCCAAGGCCACGGCAATGAGCCCGATAAGCACCACCACCGCCACGGCAATGAGCCAGCTGAGAGATACGCTCTTGCCCACGGCGAAAATGATGCCTCCAATGCCCATGATGGGCGCGTAACACATCATCCGCACCCCCATGGTGATGAGCATTTGGATCTGCTGCACGTCGTTGGTGGTTCGGGTGATCAGGGACGCAGTGGAGAACCGGTCAAACTCTCCGCTGCTGAAGCTTTCCACCTTGGCAAACAGGTCATGGCGCAGCCGCTTGCCGATGGTGGCAGCCATGCGGGCAGAGAAGAATCCCACCAGCACAGTGGCCACCACTCCCCGCAGGGCCACTCCCAACATCTGCAGTCCCTTATTCCAAATATAATGGTTTTGAATGGCGTTGATGTCCATTCCCAATTCCTGGTAGAACAGCCGGGTCAAGGTCACACCCACCTGGTCCCCCATCATGGAATCGGAACCGGCTGCCTGGCTCCGGGCTTCCTCCAGGCTCTCCTGGGGCACCTGGGACAGAAGAGGCAGCAGCTGGTAGAGTTTTTCCATGTCCGCTTCCTCCAGCCCCTGGCTGAAATCCATGGATCCGCTTTCCTCTCCGTAGGTGGGCTCCTCCGTCTCGTTCAGAGAAGAAGTCCCCTCCTGAGCGGTCCCGTCGCTCTGGGTGCCCGCGGCATCGTTCATGGCGTCATAAGAGGTGCCTGTGGAGGGATCTTCCATCCCTGCACCGCTCTGGGTGCCGGCGGCATCGTTCATGGCGTCATAAGAGGTGCCTGTGGAGGGATCTTCCATCCCCGCACCGCTCTGGGTGCCGGCGGCGCCGTTCATGGCATCATAAGAGGTGCCTGTGGAGGGATCTTCCATCCCCGCGCCGCTCTGGGTGCCGGCGGCCCCGTTCATGGCATCATAAGAGGTGCCTGTGGAAGAATCTCCCATCATCCCGCCCATCCCCTGGCTTTGGGCCAGAGTGGCGGCTGCTTGCTGCAACTGGGCGGCAGTGTCGTCGGCTTGCAGATACAACAGCAGCCCATAGCCGGCTTCTCCGTAAATTTGACCCAGCTGGTCCAGCTCTTCTTCTGTCACGTCCTCCCGGAGCACTGCCACACTTTCCTCCTGAATGAGAGGATATTCCTCCTTAAGCCGCTGGGCTTCGCTGCTGCCCGGCTCAATCAGGTTGTAGCTTTCCTCCATTTGGGCCTGCTCTTCCGAGTCCATAAAGAACTCCAGCAATTTCAGGGCGTCTCCCCGAAGGGCTTCCGGTGCTCCCGACTGGATTCCGCTTTGCTGAATGCCCACGTTGACCATGTCGCTCATCAGGTTGGGCAGGCTCAGGTCACAGGCGGCCTGACCAAACAACAGGATCAGACAGGCCAGCACCACGCCGGCAAAAGGTTTGCAATACCGGACGATTATTTTCATTTCCCACTCATCCTTCCTGCTCTCCCAAATCTCCCTCCGGGAGAAGCTCTTCTAGATTCTTGGCCATTTTGTTCACCATGGAGCGGAAAGCCTCCGCTTCCTCCCCGGTGATTCCCCGACACAGACGGGAAAAATATTCCTTCCGGACCTGTTCCAACCGTTCCACGGTGGCTTGGGCCGGGGGAAGCAGTTGGAGCCGTGTCACCCGCCGGTCCCGCTGGTCCTGTCGGGCTTCCACATAGCCCCGTTTAATCAGCTGGTCCACCGACTTGCTCACCAGGGAACGGGGCATGCCCCGCAGCCGGCTCATATCCCGGGCCGTGTTGCAGCATCCCTGTTTCAAGATCAGCAGCACCTCAATCTCGTTCTGAGAGAGACCCTCGTCCAACACTGCTTTTCGGAGCGTAGCCCGGGCGCTGCGGCGCACCCGCATCATCACCAGAGTCAACCCATCATAGATGCCCGTGGAATTTTGTGCCCATTCCATGGATCTGCTCCTTTCTCTGAGAAAATTTGTTTCTTTCCTAAATTGTTTCTTTTTGAACTTTTTGCGACAGTCATTATAGCACCCGACCCAGGGAGCGTCAACGGGGCTTTGTGAGAATTCACGAACTATTCACATTTCACCTGTGCATCTTGCCAGATTGCCCTTTGGTTTCCACCGGGAAGTCCAACTGGCCCCAGCGGGGGAGGACATAACCTTGAAAGGATTTTCACAAGGAAAGCCTTGTTTTTTCCGGGGAAACTCCGTATCATAAAGGCAGAATCAGGAAAGGGAGGACAGATCATGGAAAAGGCGTATTACGCGGGCATCGACGTAGGGGGCACCAAGGTGGCCCTGGGTATTTTTGACGAGGACAAGGTCCTGCTGGGAAAAGATAAATTTCCCTCGGATTCCTTCCTGTCCGGGGAGGATTTTTTCCGGGAGGTTGTGGCCCAGCTGAAGCAGCTGATGGAACGGCTGGAACTGCCTCTGGCCCAACTGAAGGGCGTGGGAGTGGGGGTGCCTTCCATGGTGCGGTTCCCCCAGGGAGAAGTGGTCCTCTGCGCCATGCTGCCCTCTCTGACCGGGTTTGGGGTCAAGGCCTTTCTGGAAAGCTTGCTTCCCGGGGTGGAAGTGGTGGTGGACAACGACGGCCACTGCGCTGCCTTGGCCGAATCCCGTCACGGAGCGGGTATGGGCCATCCCCACATGCTCTACTGTCCGGTGAGCACCGGCCTTTCCTCGGGGATTATCATCGACGGGAAGCTTTTCCGGGGCAGCTGCGGTTTTGCCGGGGAAAGCGGCCACACCATTGTCACGCCCGGGGCTGGGATTCCCTGCGGATGCGGCAACCGGGGCTGTATCCAGTCCTATTCCTCCGGGGGCATGATCGTCCGGCACATCCGGGAATGGATTGCCCAGGGGGAAAAGACCCTGATGCTGGATCTGGCCGGGGCCCCGGAAAAAATTGACTCCCGCCACCTGGAGCAGGCGGCTCGGGCCGGGGATCCCATGGCGCTCCGGGCCCTGGATCAGATGGCCCTGTATCTGGGCATCTGGGTGTTCAATCTGTATATGACCCTGAACATCGACTGCTATGTGTTCGGCGGGGGCCTGATCAAGATGGGCGATCTGCTCTTTGACCGGGTGCGGAAGGTCTTCGAGTCCTACCGGCAAACCCATGAGCCGGTGGAATTTAAATTTGCCCAGCTTTCCCAGGATTCCGGCCTGCTGGGCGCTCTGGAACTGCTCTTTTAACCTTTTTCATGCAATAAAAAGCGCCCTTCCCCAATTCGTGGGAGGGCGTTCTCTTTTTTGTGGGGCTGTTGCCTCAAGCGGATTTCCGTTCCACCAGGCTCCAGTCCAATACCAGGCTTTTTTCCTCTTTGCCGCCCAGCATGCTCACCAGTTTCCGGGCCGCAATGGCCCCCATGGTTTCCTTGGGATGGTGAAAGGAGGTCAGGCCCACGGTGGCCAGTTCTCCCAGCAGGCTGTTGTCAAAACTGAGGATTGCCTTGTCCTGGGGGATCTTCACCCCTTGGCCTTCCAGGACCTTCTCCACCCGGACGGCCAATTCGTCGTTGTAACACACCAGGGCCGTACAATCGGCCAGCCGGTCCAAAAGCTGCCGGACTGCGGTTTCCTCTGTGAGCAGCTGATTCCGCTGGTCGGAATTGTACCACACCACCCGGTCATCCCGCAGGGGAAGGTCACATTGCAGAAGCCCTTTGGAAAATCCCGCATACCGGCCCAATCCTTGCAGGTCGTCGCTTTTCAGGATGGCCCCGATCTCCCGGTGGCCTCGTCCCACCAGGTACCGGACTGCGTCCATGCCGCCCCGGCGGTCATCCATGGTCACCCGGACACACCCCTCCAGCTGGGGGTAATAGCCGTTGAAAAACACCATGGGCACTCCCCGCTTCCGCAATTCCTCATACAGAGGCAGGTTGGGGTTGGGCAAGGCGCTCTTGGTGCCCTCCACAATCAGGCCGTCAATTTGACGTTCCATGTATTCCTCCAGGATCCGCCGCTCGTTGTCCACCCGGTTCCGGGTGGCACCCAGCAGGGGAAAGAACCCCTCTTCCGACAGCACTCCCTCCATCCCCCGCAAGATGGACGGGAAAATATACTCTCCCGGATAGGTGACGATGACCCCCACATTCCAGGAACGTTTCCGTTTGGCCTCCGCCCGGTGGACGTAGGTACCGCTGCCCTGTTTCCGCTCGATGAGCCCCTTGCGCTCCAACAGGGTCAAGGCTTGCCGCACCGTCTGGCGGCTCATGCCGTACTGCTCCGCCATTTCGTTTTCCCCCGGCAATTTTTGGCCGTTTTGGTACACGCCCCGGACAATGTCCCCTTTTAACTGTTCATAAAGTTGCGCGTATTTCGCTTTTTCTCTCATTCCAGGTTTCCTTTCTGTGCCGGATGGTTCCCTCCTCCGTTTTTATAATGCCCCTTCAAGATATTTCCCTATTGTAGCGACTCCCCTGAAGGATGTCAAGCCGGATCCGCATTTTCCGGCCCTTCTTCCAAAAGATACCGGCAGATTTTCTCGTGAAAGGCCGGACAGGCCTTTTTCAGGGATACCGGCCGGCCTTGGGGTCCCAGAAAACAGTGTTCCGTCTTCCCCTGGCACCGGAGGATTCCCGTCTCCTTGTCCCGGACCAGATAGGAAAAAGCCACCCGGGTGCCCGTATAACGCTCCAGCTTAGTTTCGATCTCCACCGTATCTCCGAACCGGGCCATGGAACGGTATTCCGCTTCTACCCGCAGCACCGGGCTCATCACCCCCAGGGCTTCCATTTCCCGGTACCCAAAGCCCCCCTGGTCCATCAGCCAGGTACGGGCTTCCTCAAACCACCGGATGTAATTGGAATGGTGGACACAGTCCATCTTGTCCGTCTCATAATACTGTACCTGATGCCGGTAATACACAGCGCTCACAGCGTGGCCCCCTTTTTCGCCCGGAGTTCCGGGCCCTTTTCTTTTTATTATAGCACAGTCCTGCAAGGGGTCCCCGCTTTTTCCTCATACCCTTTCCCCCGCCGCCATATGCCTGTACCGGAATGGTTCCAGCCCCCTGGCAATGACTGGAGGAAATGTTGATTTTTCCGTCGAAAAATGCTACTATGAGTCCAGACAACACCCTTTGGGAACACAGGTTCCAAAAATTTGCAAAAGATTCTCAAAAATGTCTCTATTCTTCTCTGTTTCGCATTTGTTTTCGGTTAAAAAGGAGAGAACCTGTGGGCCCCATCAACTCCCCGGGAGAAGGGAGATCTAAAAAAATTTTTCTCCACCAAGGGCGCGGCCCAGCCGCCCCTTCCCCTGTGAAAGGATGGTCGAAGGATACTTTATGAAAATTGGTTTGGACGTGGGCTCCACCACCCTCAAATGTATGGTGTATGACCGGCAGGATCAGCCGATCTATCAGGAATATGAACGGCACTATTCCCAGATTGCCGAAAAAGCCTCCGGAATGCTCCAGCGGATCCAGGAAAAATTCCCCCAGGAACGCCGGGCTTTCCTGTGCGTGTCCGGTTCGGCAGGCATGGGTCTGGCAGAGGACCTTCATATTCCCTTTGTCCAGGAGGTTTACGCCACCCGGACCGCAGTGAAAAAATATCTGCCCAACGCCGATGTGGTCATCGAGCTGGGAGGCGAGGACGCCAAGATCCTCTTCCTCTCCGGCTCCATGGAAGTGCGGATGAACGGCTCCTGCGCCGGCGGCACCGGGGCGTTCATCGATCAGATGGCCACCTTGCTTTCCATCTCCCCCGATGAGCTCAACACCATTGCCGGGGAAAGCCAGCGCTCTTACAGCATCGCCTCCCGGTGCGGAGTGTTCGCCAAAAGCGACATTCAGGCTCTTTTAAACCAGGGCGCTCAGAAAAACGACATTGCCCAGAGCATCCTCACCGCCGTGGTGAACCAGACCATCGCCGGTCTGGCCCAGGGCCGGGAAATCGAAGGCAATGTGGTGTACTTGGGCGGCCCCCTCACCTTCCTGTCCCAGCTGCGGGCCGCTTTTGACCGGATCCTGGGGGTCACCGGGGTCTGTCCGGAAAATTCCCTTTACTATGTGGCTGCCGGCGCCGCCCTCTCCCAGTCCGGAGAGGAATTCGACCTGGCCCAGATCACGGAGCGCATCGCCCATTACAGCTCCAGCCACCATTACCAGAGCAGCTCCGCCCTGTTCCAGAACCAGGAGGAGTTTGAGGAATTTTCCCGCCGGCATCAGAAGGACTCCGTGCCCACCGACGCCCCCCTGCTGGAGGACAAAGTGGCCTATGTGGGCATCGACGCAGGCTCCACCACCGTGAAGGCCGTGGCCGTCAACTCCAAGGAGGCGATCATCTTCTCCCGGTACCTGCCCAACGCCGGCAACCCGGTGCCCCTGGCCCGGGATTTCCTGACGGAACTCTACGAGAAATATCCCGATATTCAGATCCGCTCCTCTGCCTCCACGGGCTACGGAGAAGAGATCATCAAAAACGCCTTTGGCCTGGATCTGGGAGTGGTGGAAACCATCGCCCACTTTACCGCCGCCAAAAAGTTCGATCCCCAGGTGGACTTCATCATCGACATCGGCGGCCAGGACATCAAGTGTTTCAAAATTAAAAACGGCACCATCGACAACATCTTCCTCAACGAGGCCTGCTCCTCGGGCTGCGGGTCCTTCCTGCAAACCTTTGCCGGCGCTCTGGGGTATCAGATGGCGGACTTCGCCAAACTGGGCCTTTTCGCCGACAGCCCTGTGGACCTGGGCTCCCGCTGCACCGTGTTTATGAACTCCTCGGTGAAGCAGGCCCAGAAGGACGGCGCCACCATTGAGAACATCTCCGCCGGCCTCTCCATGAGCGTGGTAAAGAACGCCCTGTACAAAGTTATCCGGGTCACCGATGCCCAGAGCCTGGGAGACCACATTGTGGTCCAGGGAGGCACCTTCCTAAACGACGCAGTGCTCCGGGCTTTTGAGAAGGAAATCGGCAAAAACGTGATTCGTCCTTCGGTTTCCGGCCTGATGGGCGCCTACGGAGCCGCCCTGTACGCCAAGGAAAAGGGCCGGAGCCAGAGCAGCATCATCGGCAGGGAGGAGCTGAAGCACTTCACCCACGAAGTAAAGGCCATCACCTGCAACGGCTGCCAGAACCACTGCCGGCTGACGGTGAACACCTTCGCAAACGGCGCCCGGTACATTGCGGGCAACCGGTGCGACAAGCCTTTGAAAAAGCACACCTCCACCGTCCCTTACAATATGTATGACTACAAGAAGGAGCTGCTGGCTGCTTACGCTCCCTGCGACGGTCCCCGGGGCGTGATCGGGATCCCCATGGGCCTGAATATGTTTGAACTGTTCCCCTTCTGGTACACTTTCTTCACCAAGCTGGGCTTTGGGGTGATCCATTCCCCCGAATCCGACCGGAAGCTGTACTTCCGGGGCCAGCACACCATTCCCTCGGATACGGTGTGCTATCCCGCCAAGCTGATGCACGGCCACATTGAGGCCCTGCTGGACCAGAAGCCCGATGCCATTTTCTACCCCTGCATGAGCTATAACCTGGATGAGCATCTGGGAGACAATCACTACAACTGCCCGGTGGTGGCCTACTATCCCGAGGTGTTGGACGCCAACATCGCCGCCCTGGAACATGTGAAATTCATCTACGACTATGTGGGCCTTCACCGGCGGAAGGATTTCCCCGGCAAGATGACCAACATTCTGGCCCGCTATTTCGACCCCATCCCCGAAAAAGAAGTGAAAGCCGCTTCCGACGCGGCCTATGGGGAATATTACGCCCATATGGAACGGATCCACAAAAAGGGGCAGGAATACCTGGCCCTGGCCAAGGAGAAAAATCTGCCGGTGATTATCCTTTCCGGCCGGCCCTACCATCTGGATTCGGAAATCAACCACGGCATCGACAAGCTGATCTGTGAATGCGGCGCCGTGGTGGTTTCGGAGGATTCCGTCAGCGAATTGGAAACCAAGTTCCCCACCGGGGTGCTGAACCAGTGGACGTACCACGCCCGGCTCTATGCCGCCGCCAAGTATGTGGTGGATTCCGGGGACAAACGGATCAATTTGGTGCAGATGGTGTCCTTCGGCTGCGGCGTGGACGCCATCACCGGCGACGAAGTCCGTTCCATTCTGGAGAGCGGAGACCGGATTTACACCCAGATCAAAATCGATGAGATCACCAACCTGGGTGCCGTGCGGATCCGTTTGAGAAGTCTCTTCGCCGCCTTGGGGCTTGGCAGTGAAGCAGTGAACACCGAAGGCGCGTAAAAGTTTTTGCAGCAGCTTTTTTCAAAAAGCTGCGACCTTAAAAACGGCGTAAGCCGTCAAAGAAAAGCAGCGAGGACGGCGCACCCTAGGGTGCGACCTTACGCGGGTTTCTCCCAGGGGAAGCCCGGGAAAGGATGTGTTTTTTCAGTATGTCAGATAATGCCCACCGGGTAGAATTTACCCGGGAAATGAAAAAAGATTATACCATCATCACGCCGAATATGGCGCCCATCCACTTTGAGCTGATCAAAAACGTGCTGGAGAGCTTCGGGTTCCACATTGAGCTGCTGCGGACCAGCGGCCGGGAAATTGTGGACGAAGGGTTAAAATATGTCCACAACGACACCTGCTACCCGGCTTTGCTGTCCATCGGCCAGCTGATGCACGCCCTGCACAGCGGCAAGTACGACCTGCACAAGGTGGCCCTGATCATGACCCAGACCGGCGGCGGCTGCCGGGCCTCCAACTACATCCATCTGCTGCGC